>NZ_JBSVWS010000090.1:0-24379 GCF_054071155.1 Pseudomonas sp. SDO5532_S415
TCAAGATTAAATTCCGAAACCCCTATCTGCGTATGCAGGTAGGGGTTTTGTTTTGTCCGCAGGAAAGTGGGCCTGATAAAAATACTGATTCCGCCGCCCCCATCCCCGACTTATCGCGCGCGATTGCATCCTTGTCGCTTCAAGAGAACACCACCACTGGCCGATAACCTAAGGGTCACAGCGATCTTCATTTCTGGCAGCCTTAAATCGTTACTGCAGTCCAAGAGAAATCGCTTGATAGCCTATGGCTACTAGCTATCATCTGCGCGCCGCAAGGTCAGGTGAAGCTGATCTTGTTCATGTGTTTGCCCTTCGGTACTTCTTCTTCAATTGCCTGGAAATCTTCGATGCTGTCGTATCACCAAAAGAGTTTTCTAATCGTCGATGATTTTTCGGACTTCCGCAGTTCGGTCCGGTCGATGCTGCGGGAGCTGGGGGTCAAGGATGTGGATACCGCCGACACGGGCGAGCAGGCGCTGAAAATGTGTTCGCAGAAGTCCTACGATTTCATCTTGCAGGATTTCCATTTGGGCGATGGAAAGAAGAACGGTCAGCAGGTGCTCGAAGATCTGATGATCGAGAAGCTGATCAGCCATGAAAGTGTATTTGTCATGGTCACCGCCGAAACCAGCCAGGCCATGGTGCTCAGCGCGCTGGAGCACGAGCCTGACGCTTATCTGACCAAGCCCTTCAACCGTTCCGGACTGGCCCAGCGGCTAGAGCGCCTGGAGCAGCGCAAGACGTTGCTCAAGCCAATCCTGCAAGCCCTCGACCGGGGTAAACCGGTAGAAGTGCTCAACGCCTGCATTGCCCTGTGCAAGCAAGATATCCGTTACTCGCCGCTGTGCCTGCGCTACCGCGCCGACGCTCTGCGCGACCTGAATCAGAATGAGGCGCTGGAGCGCCTTTATGACAGCATCATTGCTGACCGACCGTTGCCGTGGGCCTTTGCCGGGCTGGGCAAGTTGTTGTTCAAGCGTGGTCAGGTTGCACAAGCCAAAGGCATCTACGAAAAAGCGCTGAAAGTATTCCCGATGATGCCGGCGCTCTATGACGGCATGGCGGATGTCTTGGTCGCCGAAGGGGATACCAAGTCGGCTCAGAAAGTGTTGGAAGAGGCGATTCGCTTATCGCCATTGGCGGTGCGTCGCCAGGCGCAGTTGGGTAAATTGGCGATGACCAATGAGGATTTCGACACGGCTTCCAAAGCCTACCGCCAGGCTGTCAGCCAAGGCGCCCAATCACGTTTCAAGGATGCTGAAAGTAACCTTGGACTGGCCCATGCCTTGATCAGCAAAGGGAGTGAAAGAGGCCTGGATACCCGTACTCGGCTGGAAATCAATACAACGTTGAGCGCGGTGGCCAAGGAGAACCCGACCGACCCCGGCCTGCAAATTCGCGCGCGATTGATGAAAGCCACCAGTCTGTTGCTCAACGATGCCGAGACCGCTGAAAAGCTCACTGAGCAAGCGTTGATGCGCCTCGATGGCATGGAGCAGTTCATGAGTGCCGAAGCAGCGCTATTGGTGGCCAAGCAGTTGCAGATGCTCGGTCAGGCAGAGGCCGGCACATCGATGCTGAAGAACTGCGCGGAAATCCATGGCGACGATCCGGCAGTCATGAAGGATATCGCCAAGCTCACGGATGATCCGAGCATCCTCAACTCCGGCAATGCGGCTGCAGATCTCAATCGACAGGGCGTGCGCGTGTACAAGACCGGCAACCTGGTTGAGGCTCGAGAGGTGTTTCGCAAGGCCTTGGCGCTGCAACCGAAGAACATCAGTATCGCGCTGAACATGGCACAGGCACTGTTGCATGGCACCGATACCAGCGTGCCGTCGGCTGAACTCGAAGAGTGTCGGACCTGCCTGAAAATGGTCGGTTTGATGCCGGATACCGATGCGCGTTATCCGCGCTATCAAAAACTGAAAAGCAAGGCGTTTGGCTAATGGACGACAACCAGCAGACCCTGGATTTTTCTACGGTGATCGCTTCAACCGTACACGATATGAAGAACTCGTTGGCCATGCTCATGCAGGCCCACAGTCAATGGTTGGCGGACCTGCCCGATCCGGCGCGGCATACCCCGGAGCAAGGCGTGATCGAGTTCGAATTCGCTCACCTCAACGGCATGCTCGTGCAGTTGCTGGGCCTGTATAAGCTCGGTGTCAATCAGATGCCCCTGCAACCGGCTTACCACGAGCTCGATGATTTCATCGAAGCACAACTGGCCTGTCATCAGGATGTATTTGCCAGTCGCGGTATTGCCGCGACCTTTGAAGTCGATCCTTTAAGCCCGTTGGGTTTCTTCGATCGAGAGCTGATCGCTTCGGTTCTGGCAAACAGCATCAACAATGCCATTCGATATGCCCGTCATGCGGTGCTGATCAGCGTCAGCGACGAGGCCGGGCAACTGGTGCTGACCATCAATGACGATGGCGACGGTTACCCCGCCGAAATGATCGAGCGTCAGGCGGACTACGTGCAAGGCATCAATCACAGCAGTGGCAGCACTGGCCTGGGCCTGTACTTTGCCGGGCGGATTGCAGCATTGCATCAGCGCAATGGTGTCGGCGGACGCACCGAAATCAGCAACGGCGGTCCGTTAGGCGGTGGCGTCTTCAGCCTCTATCTGCCCTGATCATTTCTCAGGCATAAAGCTTTTTGTATGACGCTGCTTGATATTCCGAACACGCGGAGCCTATTTTGTACGGGTCGCCGTTCGCGGCTCGCACAATAACAAGGATTGCGTCATGACAACCGTTAGCCTGAATTCACTCGCGCAGCGATTGACGGGCATCGATGAGATTGAGTGCGTCACGCCCGATTTGAATGGTGTGCCACGGGGTAAAGTGATGACCGCCGAGGGTTTCCTGGAGGGGCGGCGTTTGCAGATGGCGCGGGGTGTGCTGCTGCAATGCATCATGGGCGGATATCCGCCAGCACGTTTTTACGGCAGCGATGACGGCGACCTTGCACTGGTTCCAGACCCTGCGCAAATCCATCGCTTGCCCTGGAGCAAGCAACCACGAGCGCTCGCCATTTGCGATGCGCACGAGCTGACCGGCGCAAGCTCCAACCTGTCGACTCGCGGCCAACTCAAGGCGGTCATCACGCGATACAACGCCCTTGGTCTCGATCCGGTGGTGGCCACGGAGCTGGAGTTTTTTGTCTTCGCGCCCAATATTGATCCAACCCATCCCTTCCAGCCCCCTATTGGTCTGGATGGTCGGCGCGAAGACGGCCATTCGGCGTTCAGCGTCAGTTCCAATAACGGCTTGCGGCCGTTTTTTTCCGAGGTCTATGAGTGCATGGCCGCCTTGGGCTTGCCTCGCGATACCTTCATGCACGAAATGGGTGTCAGCCAGTTCGAGATCAACCTGCTGCACGGCGATCCATTGCTGCTGGCTGACCAGACGTTCCTGTTCAAGCATTTGCTCAAGGAAGTCGCACTCAAGCACGGCCTCACGGTCGTCTGCATGGCCAAGCCATTGGCACATACGCCGGGCAGTTCGATGCATATTCATCAAAGCATCGTCGAGGTCGACACAGGACGTAACGTGTTCAGTGACGAGGCTGGCCAGCCGACTGCGACCTTCCGTCATTTCATCGCCGGTCAGCAGACCTGCATGGCGGATTTCACCGCACTGTTTGCACCGAACGTGAATTCCTATCAGCGCTTGTGTCATCCCTTCGCATCGCCGAATAATGCCTGCTGGTCCCATGACAACCGCGCTGCTGGTTTGCGTATTCCAGCCAGTTCGCCGGTCGCTCGTCGGGTCGAGAACCGCTTGCCGGGCGCCGATGCCAACCCGTATCTGGCGATTGCTGCCAGCCTGGCCGCGGGTTTGTACGGCATTGAGCACAAACTGGAACCAAGCGAACCTATCCAGGGTGAATTTGAGGTGCCGGACAATCTTTCATTACCCTGTACCTTGCATGCTGCCCTTGAGCGTCTGAAACGTAGCCAATTGGCGAAGGAACTGTTCGGCAAGGAGTTCATCGAAGGCTACATTGCTTCGAAGACCATGGAGTTGACGAGCTTCTATGATGAAATCACTCCCTGGGAACGGCGTGTTCTAGCAGCCCAGGCCTGACGCACCATCCATCTCGGACTATCTTTTCGGTAGTCCGATTTCTCACCGCAAGGAGCCGCTCGGAACGCCGATGCGCCAAATCTGGAAACCCTTTCGAGCGCTTTATTTCGCCTCGCTGATGATGTTGATCGGCTCCGGCTTGCTGAGTACTTACCTGGGCCTTCGCCTGGCGGCCGATAACGTCGACAGCCTGTGGGTGGGTGCGTTGATGGCTGCCAACTACTTCGGCCTGGTACTGGGCGGCAAGATTGGCCACCGTTTGATTGCCCGTGTCGGGCACATTCGCGCTTACTCGGCGTGTGCCGGTATCGTTGGCGCAGCGGTGCTCGGGCACGGTTTGGTGGACTGGTTGCCGGCCTGGATATTTCTACGGGTTATCGTCGGCCTGGGTATGATGTGCCAGTACATGGTCATCGAGAGCTGGCTTAACGAGCAGGCCGAAGCCTCGCAGCGCGGCACGGTATTCAGTGGTTATATGATCGCCTCGTACCTGGGGCTGGTGTTGGGGCAACTGATTCTGGTCATGCACCCGGGCCTGGGTCTTGAGCTGTTGATGTTGGTCGCCTTGTGCTTTGCCCTGTGCCTGGTACCGGTGGCGTTGACGCGGCGGATTCACCCGGCACCGCTGCACCCGGCGCCCATGGAGCCGCGATTTTTTATCACGCGGGTGCCTCAGTCGTTGAGTACGGTCCTGGGAGCGGGGCTGATCATCGGTTCGTTTTACGGTCTGGCGCCCTTGTATGCATCGCAGCAGGGGTTGTCCACGGAGCAGGTCGGTCTGTTCATGGGCAGCTGCATTTTTGCTGGCCTGGTGGTGCAGTGGCCGTTGGGCTGGCTGTCCGATCGTTATGATCGGGCGCTGCTGATCCGCTCTTTTGCTTTTGTTCTGGCACTTGCCGCATTGCCTTTGGCGGTCATGAAGCAGGTGCCACTGGAGGTGCTGTTCATTGCCGGCTTCCTCTGTTCGCTGGTGAAGTTCTGCTTGTATCCGCTGGCAGTCGCATTTTCCAATGACCATGTCGAAGCCGACCGTCGGGTGTCTCTGACGGCCATGCTGCTGGTCACTTATGGCGTTGGGGCGAGCATCGGGCCGCTGGCGGCCGGGGTGCTGATGAAGCTGTTCGGCAGCCAGATGCTGTATGCCTTCTTCAGTTTCTTCGCCTTGGTGCTGGTGTGGCGAATTCGCCCGAAAGCCGTCACCAATCTGCATCAGGTGGACGACGCGCCGCTGCACCACGTGGCCATGCCGGACAGTATGTCGAGTTCACCCCTGGTGGCTTGCCTTGATCCGCGGGTCGATGAGCAGGTGGTTCAGGATCAGATGCAGAGTCCGCCTGCCGAGCCGGAGCCGCAGACCGATACGCCTCCAGAAGAACCGGATTCGGGTCGGGAGCAAAGTTTCACTGAAGCCAGGCCGTAACACTCAAGCATAAAAAAACGGGCAGTCACCGCAAGGGGCTGCCCGTTTTTGTTGGCGCGTTATATCAGAGGTCGTCTTTGTCGAAGCGCCGCGCTTCGCGTTGCAGCTGGTAGACGAACCGCTCGACCTGCCGCTGCACCAGCCCGCTCATGTTGTGGAAGCGTACACCGGCGAAAGTGGTGGAGATCTTTTCCTCGAAGTGCAGGTAGCGCAGTTCGACTGGCGCGGTCATCTTGCCGAAGGGCAGGGCGGCCATGAAGCGATCATAGACCTGGCCCAGCTGCAGGCTGCCAGTGATATCGCCGGCGAAGCGCAATTTGCAACCGGTGGCCGAGATGTCCAGCAACTTGCCGCTGATCGGCGCCTTGAGTTTCTCGCCATCCAGGTCGACGTCGACCAGTTGAGCCAGCTTCAATGCCGCACGGAACGCATTGCGGCGCTGGTGGTAGACCACTTCGTCGGGCAGCGTGCCACGGTAGCAACGACTGCCACCGGATTCATCGATGGTCAGTGGACCATTGCTTTCCCACGCAATGCGCACGCCGTCATGGAAGCCTTCAACCTTGAACGGCTCGCCGGCCAGCAGGAAGCGTTCGCCGTCACGGGGGATCATTTCGTCCAGGGCAATCATGTTGCTGTCGCGATCAATGTCCACCAGGTAGCTCTGGAAGCGCTGGGTGCGCTCATGGAACGTGATGATCAGCGGGTCATGGCTTTCTTGCAGTTGGCGAAGGTTGCCGGAGATTTCCAGAGGCGTGCTGAGCACCTTGGGTGGCTGCGGAGCATCGTCCGCATTTAAGGCATTGGACACGGTTAATCAATCTCCAGACAAATTTTGACTACGGCTAGCCAGCATTTTGCCAGCATGTTTCGCGTCTTGATAGAGCGTGCTCATCGACGGGCTCAAGCCTGACTGAGCGGGCGCGGTTTCACAAGCTTGGAAAATGTTCCGCTGGCGTCATAGAGCGCTGGAGGTTCGCCGCCGGTGAGGATTTTCAGCTGAGTGGCCGTGGCGGCCTGCTGCACCAGAATCGACTGGCCGTTGTTGGCATTGGCAGCCTGGCATTGAGTCAAAAGGTCGGTCAGCACATCGCTTTGTGCCAGCAGCGCTTCACCCACGCTCGACTGGCTGGCCAGTTGCTCCAGACCGCTGCGGTTGGTTGGCAGGTTGAGACTGGCGAGGATTTCGCTGCGCTTGCGGCCATGCTGTTCAAGCAAAATGATCAAGGCTTGCTTCTGCGCCAGAATATCTTCGAGCAGGTACATGTCGCGACCATGCAAGGCGAGGGACTCGGTACGCAGTAACTCCAGCAATTGTTGCGCTGGAGCAAAATCGTCGGTGATCAGTTGCAGTAGATTCGTGTCGTGCATGGCTGGCCTTGGGTTTTAAGCGTCCAAAAGCCTGGCGCCGGCCGAGGCCTAGCGCTGGGCTTCGAAATTGAGCAGTTTGCTGGCTACACGGTTGCTATCGACTTTATAGCTGCCATCGGCAATCGCTGCTTTCAACTCGGCCACGCGGGCTTTGTCGACGACAGGCTGATCGCGCAGCGTATCAGTGATCTTCTGCAACTGTTGAGCCTCATTGCTGAGATGTACCGATTCCCCGACTGTAGCGGTACCGGCCTGTTCGGCCTGGGTAGTCAGCGGTGCGGATTTACCGGTTTCGGCGGTTTCCTTGGCGGCGCTGGTACGTGTACTGCCCGTCAATGACGAGGAACTATTCAAACGGCTGAAATCGATGACCATGATAAAAACCTCTGGGAATTTGGACGCTTGCCATGTTTTCGGCCATTCCCTGAAAAACTTTAGGCCCATTTATCAATGAGCTTGCGCGCGTCAGCGCTTGCCCTTCATGGGACACAGTTTAGGGAACAGCCATGGCCAGCGCCACATCTTCACGTAACACAGAGCTCTGCATGGCCGCCTACATGGAAACCTCCACCTGGCCCGGCGCGATGACTTGCGCCTTGATGACTCGCTGGGAATTGAGGTTTTTCACTCGAATCTGTTCGCTCATGCCGCCATTGGACAGCGCTTCGCCGGGCATTCGCACGCTGAGCGTACCGCTACGGGCGGTGATCACCACCTGATCGCCCTTGCGGATGACTTCCGCCTGTTCGAGATGGACCAGGGTAATGACCTGATCGGTGACCATTGGTCGGGTAAGTCGTTGTCCGATCGCCTGGTCCACGGAGGTCAGGTAGCCCTGGTTGATCACACTGATATCCCGCTCGCGCAGGATCACATCTTCAGGCTCGACAATGCCGGCGCGCCGCAGTGGTCGCGAGGTGGTCACGACGTCGCGAAACAGCCGTACTTGAGCGGGTACGAAGACCGTCCAGGGGGATGTTCCTTCGCAGCGAACCTTGACCGTGACCCGGCCCAGCGGCTTGGCCGGACTCTCCAGTGAGGCTGTCAATTCCTTGTCGCACATCGGCATGCGCATACGCGGATCGAGCTGGTTGACCTGGATTTCGTAGCGACCTTCCGTTTGACTGGTGGCCAGATAGTCTTCTACGGTGAATTCAAGAAAGCCCTGGGTGACGCCGATAAGCATGTCAGGCAAGGTAACCGCGTCAGCAAGGGCAGGGCTGCCAACGTTGAACAGGCACAAAGCCGCCAACGCACCGAGGAGTTTGCGGTGGGGTATGGTAGGGCGTCGGAAAAATGTCGGTTCTGTGTTCATACAAAGATAAAAAGCAAGCGCCGTGCCGTTTAGAGATGAATGTGCGTCGCAACAACACTTAGCGTTGGTGTAGGAGTCTGGGCATGGCTGGTGTAATGGATTCGGTGAACCAGCGCACGCAACTGGTGGGGCAGAATCGCCTTGAGCTGTTGTTGTTCCGTCTCGACGGCCAGCAGCTGTATGGGATCAACGTGTTCAAGGTTCGGGAGGTGTTGCAATGCCCCCAGCTGACGCTGATGCCCAAGTCCAGTCCTGTCGTGTGCGGCGTGGCGAATATCCGGGGGGCGACCATTCCGATCCTTGATCTGGCAATGGCGACCGGCTCCGGTGCTTTGAAGGACAAGAACAATCCCTTCGTGATCATCACGGAGTACAACACCAAGACCCAGGGATTCCTGGTGCGCTCGGTGGAACGCATCGTCAACATGAACTGGGAGGAGATTCATCCGCCACCCAAGGGCACCGGTCGCGATCACTACCTGACGGCGGTGACGCGGGTCGACAATCAGTTGGTTGAAATCATCGACGTCGAAAAGGTGCTGGCGGAAGTGGCGCCGACGCCGGAAGCGATTTCCGTCGGCGTGGTCGATGTCGAAACCCAGCACAAGGCGCTCTCGTTGCGTGTGCTGACGGTCGATGATTCGTCGGTGGCGCGCAAGCAGGTTACGCGCTGCCTGCAAACGGTCGGTGTCGAAGTGGTGGCGTTGAACGACGGCCGGCAAGCGCTGGATTACCTGCGCAAACTGGTCGACGAGGGCAAGAAGCCGGAAGAAGAGTTCCTGATGATGATCTCCGACATCGAAATGCCGGAGATGGACGGGTACACGCTGACGGCCGAGATCCGCAACGACCCTCGCATGCAAAAGCTTCATATCATCCTGCATACTTCGTTGTCGGGCGTGTTCAATCAGGCGATGGTCAAGAAAGTCGGTGCCGATGACTTCCTGGCCAAATTCCGTCCTGATGACCTGGCATCCCGGGTAGTCGACCGGATCAAAGCAGCAGACATCAGCTAGGGGCGTCCGGCCCCTGGCAGTCAACACGATTTAAGAGGCGGCAGCATTGTCTACGGGTAATTTGGATTTCGAACAGTTCCGGGTATTCCTGGAAAAAGCCTGTGGCATTTTGCTCGGTGAAAACAAGCAGTATCTGGTCTCGAGCCGTCTCAACAAACTGATGGAGCAGCAAGGCATCAAGTCCCTGGGTGAGTTGGTCCAACGCATCCAGACCCAGCCGCGCAGCGGGTTGCGCGAGATGGTGGTGGACGCGATGACGACCAACGAAACCTTGTGGTTTCGTGACACCTATCCGTTTGAAGTCTTGAAGAACAAGGTACTGCCTGAAGCGATCAAGGCCAGTCCCGGCCAGCGCCTGCGGATCTGGTCGGCGGCGTGCTCGTCGGGTCAGGAACCGTACTCGCTGTCGATGTCCATCGACGAGTTCGAGCGGACCAATGTCGGGCAATTGAAGATGGGAGTGCAGATCGTGGCCACCGATCTGTCCGGCACCATGCTGACCAACTGCAAGACCGGCGAATACGACAGCCTGGCTATCGGTCGCGGACTGTCGCCCGAGCGGCTGCAGCGTTATTTCGACCCGAAAGGGCCGGGACGCTGGGCCATCAAGGCGCCGATCAAGAGCCGGGTGGAATTCCGCTCCTTCAACCTGCTGGATAGCTACGCGAGCCTCGGCAAGTTCGACATCGTGTTCTGCCGCAACGTGTTGATCTACTTCTCTGCCGAAGTGAAGAAGGACATCCTGTTGCGCATTCACAGTACGTTGAAGCCGGGTGGCTATCTGTTCCTGGGTGCTTCCGAAGCCCTGAACGGATTGCCGGATCATTACCAGATGGTCCAGTGCAGTCCGGGGATTATTTACCAGGCGAAGTGATCGGTTGGTGGTATCAAAAAACGGGAGTCCTCAGGGGCTCCCGTTTTTGTTTGCCTGATGAAGTCGGCTCCACCGCTACCACAGGGGATGCGGTGTTCTCTCGGTCGAGTAAAGCGGCAGAAAAGCGGCATCCAGCGGAAACCGGTTGCCGCTTTTCTGGCATTGCCGCATTGCCACTGCCCGCAAAGCCCCGGTTTACGGGCTTTTTTGAATTGGCATGACGCTTGCTATATCCAACGTACGAAAAATCAGGTCACCCGAAGGTTTCCCGACATGAGCATCAGCTTCGATAAAGCGCTCGGCATTCACGAAAAGGCTCTGGGCTTCCGCGCCCAGCGTGCCGAAGTCCTGGCCAATAACATTGCCAACGCCGATACCCCGAACTACAAGGCTCGGGATCTGGAGTTCTCGAAAGTGCTTGAGGCGCAGAACGATAAAGCCAAGAACGGCACGTTCGCCTTGAACATGACCAACAGCCGTCATATCGAAGCCGAAGGCCTGGGCAATGGCGACGAGTCGCTGATGTACCGCACGCCGATGCAGCCCTCGATCGACCAGAACACCGTGGACGCTCAGCTGGAGCAGTCGAACTACGCGGAAAACTCGGTCAACTTCCAGGCCAGCTTCACCCTGCTCAACAGTAAATTCAAAGGGCTGGTTTCAGCCCTGCGCGGAGAGTAAGTCATGTCTCTATCCAGTGTTTTCAACATTGCCGGTAGCGGCATGAGTGCCCAGACCACGCGTTTGAACACCGTCGCTTCGAACATCGCCAACGCCGAGACGGTCTCGTCGAGTATCGACCAGACCTACCGTGCGCGTCACCCGGTGTTCGCCACCATGTTCCAGGGCGGCCAGAGCGGCGGCAGCGATTCACTGTTCCAGAACCAGGATGCCGCCGGTCAAGGCGTGCAGGTGCTGGGCGTGGTCGAAGACCAGAGCAACCTCGAGGCGCGCTACGAGCCGAACCATCCGGCTGCCGATGCCAAGGGATACGTCTACTACCCGAACGTCAACGTGGTGGAAGAAATGGCCGACATGATTTCCGCGAGCCGTTCGTTCCAGACCAACGCCGAAATGATGAACACCGCCAAAACCATGATGCAGAAGGTCCTGACCCTCGGTCAGTGATAAGGGGCGACTCAGATGAGTGTTTCCGATACCACCAGTGGCTTGAGCCTCAACGACATCCTGGCCAACTCCGCGGTCAAGAACAAGACCGACGATAGCCTGGCTTCGGCAGCGGGCAGTGCCACCGGCAAAAAAGCCTTGGGCAAGGATGCGTTCCTGCAGTTGCTGGTGACGCAACTGAAGAACCAGAACCCGCTGGAACCGCAGGACAACGGCGAGTTCGTGGCGCAACTGGCGCAGTTCAGCAGCCTGGAAGGCATCACCACGCTCAACGATACCGTGAGCGGCATTGCCGGCGCCTTCGGCTCATCCCAGGCATTGCAAGCCTCGTCGCTGGTGGGCCGTTCGGTCATCGCACCGGGCGACAAGGCCGTAGTCGATACCACGAAGGGCATGACCGGTTCGATTTCGATACCGCAGTCGGTTGCCTCGACCACCGTGAAAATCACAGACAAGGACGGCAAGGTCGTTCGCACCATCGAGCTGACCGACCAGAAGGCCGGCAATGCCAGCTTCACCTGGGATGGCAAGGACGAGGCGGGCAACGTGGCCCCGGCGGGGACTTACACCTTCGCGGCGGCAACCACCATCGATGATCAGAGCGTTGCGCTGATCACCAACCTGCCGGCGACCGTCACTAGCGTGACGCTCAGCCAGACCGGCGGTGAGTTGATGCTTAATCTCGCCGGGCTGGGCAGCATTGCCCTGTCCAAAGTGCAAACCATTGGTATATAGAGCCGACTAACCCGGCACAAAGGAGTGGAATATGTCTTTCAACATCGGCCTTAGCGGTCTCTATGCCGCCAACAAGCAATTGGACGTGACCGGCAACAACATCGCCAACGTCGCGACCGTCGGCTTCAAGTCGTCCCGTGCAGAATTCGAAGACGTGTACTCGGCGACCAAGCTGGGGGCGGGGAGCAGGACCGTCGGTAATGGTGTGCGTCTGGCGAACGTTGCCCAGCAATTTACCCAGGGTGATATCAGCAGCGGCACCGGTAACGTGCTGGACATGGGCATCAATGGCTCTGGCTTCTTCGTGCTGAACAACAACGGTTCGCTGTCCTACACCCGTGCCGGTACGTTCAAGGTCGACAAGGAAGGTTACGTCACCAACTCCGACTACACGGCGCGTGTTCAGGGTTACGGCGTGGATGCCAATGGCAAGATCATCAATGGTGTGTTGACCGACCTGCGTATCGACACCTCCAACTTGGCACCGAAGGCCACTACCACCGTGTCGTCGACGATCAACCTCAAGTCTACGGAGCCCGCGATCGACGTCGTTGCGAACCCGTTCGACCCGAGCAAGACCGCGTCCTACACCAAGCAGTTCAGCACCCCGATTTTCGACTCTCAGGGTAACGAACACACCATGGATCAATACATGGTCAAGACGGGGCCCAACACTTGGGATACCTACACCCTGATCGATGGTCGCAACCCGAACGGCAGCGACCCGATGAACGCGGCTACCCGACCTGTTCCTTCGACCATGACGTTTGATACCAGCGGCAAACTTGTATCGGTCAGCACGCCGAATCCACCGGGTGCGCCAATTGTCAGCCCGAATCTGGCCATCACCAACTGGACTCCAGGTAAAGTGACCAATGGTGTGTGGGCACCCAATGGCGCCGCCGCCGACCCGGCGGGTGTGACCATCGCCATGTCCAACACCACCCAGTTCAACGCCGATAGCGCGCGCTCGATTCCGGCGCAGAACGGCTACGCCACGGGTCAGATCTCCAACCTGACCATCGACGGCAACGGCGTGATGCTGGCCAACTTCAGCAACTACCAAACCAAGCCGATCGGTCAGATTGCGTTGGCCAGCTTCACCAACGAACAAGGTCTGCAGCAAGTGGGCGGCACCGCCTGGAAAGAAACCTACGCGTCGGGTATTCCGGGCTACGATTCGCCGGAAACCGGCACCCTGGGTTCGATCCGCTCCAACTCCCTGGAAGAGTCAAACGTCAACGTGACCAATGAACTGGTCGAGCTGATCAAGGCGCAGAGCAACTACCAGGCGAACGCCAAGACCATCTCCACCCAGAGCACCATCATGCAGACCATCATTCAGATGACTTGATGTTTGATGCTGCGGCATTAAGAGCCCCTCGAAAGAGGGGTTTTTTTATGGCTGTGATTTTTGTCAGGGGCTGAGGTTTCGGTTGCCTGTGCTGGCCCCTTCGCGAGCAGGCTCGCTCCCACAGTGGAGCTGTGGCGTTCACACATGTGAGCGAAGGCGGCAAACCGGCCACTACATTCATCGGGGCAAAAGAAAACCCCCGATCAACCAGAGGCTCATCGGGGGTTTCAGGTAGGCACCTTTCAGCGCCTACAAGCTCAGCTTATTGGCAAGCTTCGCAATCCGGCTCGTCGATGGCGCAGGCCTTCGGCACTGGAGCAGGACCGGCTGGAGCAGCCAGAACCGAGTCGTCACCGTGGTTGCCGCCGCTGGAAACAGCGTTCAGCTTACCGGTGTTGATGGTCGATTTTTCGGTGCTGGTCGCGGCCAGGGCACGGAGGTAGTAAGTGGTTTTCAGACCACGGTACCAGGCCATGCGGTAGGTCACGTCCAGCTTCTTGCCCGATGCACCAGCGATGTACAGGTTCAGCGACTGAGCCTGGTCGATCCACTTCTGACGACGGCTTGCCGCGTCGACGATCCACTTGGTGTCCACTTCGAAGGCAGTCGCGTAGAGCTCTTTGAGTTCTTGCGGGATGCGTTCGATCTGCTGCACGGAACCGTCGTAGTACTTCAGGTCGTTGATCATGACCGAGTCCCACAGACCGCGAGCCTTCAGGTCGCGAACCAGGTACGGGTTGATCACGGTGAATTCGCCCGACAGGTTCGATTTCACATAGAGGTTCTGGTAGGTCGGTTCGATCGACTGCGACACGCCGGTGATGTTGGCGATGGTTGCGGTCGGTGCGATGGCCATGATGTTGGAGTTACGAATGCCTTTCTGCACACGGGCGCGCACAGGTGCCCAGTCCAGGGTTTCGTTCAGGTCGACATCGATGTACTTCTGGCCACGGGCTTCGATCAGGATCTGTTGCGAATCCAGTGGCAGAATGCCCTTGGACCACAGCGAACCCTGGAACGTCTCGTAGGCGCCACGCTCGTCAGCCAGGTCGCAGGAAGCCTGGATCGCGTAGTAGCTGACCGCTTCCATCGACTTGTCGGCGAACTCGACGGCAGCGTCGGAACCGTAAGGGATGTGCTGCAGGTACAGCGCGTCCTGGAAGCCCATGATGCCCAGGCCGACCGGACGGTGCTTGAAGTTGGAGTTCTTCGCTTGCGGCACCGAGTAGTAGTTGATGTCGATCACGTTGTCGAGCATGCGCACGGCGGTGTTCACGGTGCGTTGCAGCTTGGCGGTGTCGAGCTTGCCGCCCACGATGTGGTTCGGCAGGTTGATCGAGCCCAGGTTGCAAACGGCGATCTCGTCCTTGTTGGTGTTCAAGGTGATCTCGGTGCACAGGTTCGAGCTGTGGACCACGCCAACGTGCTGCTGCGGGCTGCGCAGGTTGCACGGGTCTTTGAAGGTCAGCCATGGGTGGCCGGTTTCAAACAGCATGGACAGCATCTTGCGCCACAGGTCTTTGGCCTGGATGGTCTTGAACAGTTTGACCTTGCCCGGGTACTCGGTCAGGGCTTCGTAGTACTCGTAGCGCTCTTCGAAGGCCTTGCCGGTCAGGTCGTGCAGGTCCGGGACTTCGGATGGCGAGAACAGGGTCCACTTGCCGTCATCGAAGACACGCTTCATGAACAGGTCAGGGATCCAGTTGGCGGTGTTCATGTCGTGGGTGCGACGGCGATCGTCACCGGTGTTTTTGCGCAGCTCGATGAACTCTTCGATGTCCATGTGCCAGGTTTCCAGGTAGGCACAGACAGCGCCTTTGCGCTTGCCACCCTGGTTAACGGCAACGGCGGTGTCGTTCACGACTTTCAGGAACGGTACGACGCCCTGGGATTTGCCGTTGGTGCCCTTGATGTAAGAACCCAATGCGCGAACCGGCGTCCAGTCGTTGCCCAGGCCACCGGCGAATTTCGACAGCATGGCGTTGTCGTGGATCGCGTGGTAGATGCCCGACAGGTCATCCGGCACGGTGGTCAGGTAGCAGCTCGACAGCTGTGGACGCAGGGTGCCGGCGTTGAACAGGGTCGGGGTCGACGACATGTAGTCGAAGGACGACAGCAGGTTGTAGAACTCGATCGCACGGTCTTCTTTGTGCTTCTCTTCGATCGCCAGGCCCATGGCCACGCGCATGAAGAAGATCTGTGGCAGTTCGAAGCGCACGCCATCCTTGTGGATGAAGTAACGGTCGTACAGGGTTTGCAGGCCCAGGTAAGTGAACTGCTGGTCGCGCTCGTGGTTGATCGCCTTGCCGAGTTTTTCCAGGTCGAAGTCGGCCAGAACCGGGTTCAGCAATTCGAATTCGATACCCTTGGCGATGTAGGCAGGCAGGGCCTTGGCGTACAGGTCGACCATTTCGTGGTGGGTAGCGCTTTCGGCGACGCCGAGGAAACCCAGGCCTTCGGCACGCAGGGTGTCCATCAGCAGGCGGGCGGTCACGAACGAGTAGTTCGGCTCACGCTCGACCAGGGTACGGGCGGTCATCACCAGGGCGGTGTTGACGTCGGTCAGGGCCACGCCGTCGTACAGGTTTTTCAGGGTTTCGCGCTGGATCAGGTCGCCGTCGACTTCTTCCAGGCCTTCACATGCTTCGGTGACGATGGTGTTCAGGCGACCCATGTCCAGCGGCGCCAGGCTGCCGTCGGCGCGAGTGATGCGGATCGACGGGTGAGCGTTGACCGCTTCTTCGACCGGTGCGTGGGCGGCGCGTTCTTTCGAGCGAGCGTCACGGTAGATCACGTAGTCGCGAGCAACTTTCTGCTCGCCGGCGCGCATCAGGGCCAGTTCGACCTGGTCCTGGATTTCTTCGATGTGGATGGTGCCGCCCGATGGCATGCGACGCTTGAAGGTTGCAGTGACCTGTTCGGTCAGGCGGGCAACGGTGTCGTGGATTCGCGACGAAGCGGCAGCGGTGCCGCCCTCAACTGCGAGAAACGCTTTGGTGATGGCGACGGTGATCTTGTCATCGGTGTAAGGAACGACAGTGCCGTTACGCTTGATCACGCGCAGCTGGCCAGGCGCGGTGGCGGACAGATCCGAATTCGAATCGGCGGCCTGCGGCAAGGTGCCCTGCGGGTTCTCGCGAGTTGTGTCGGTTTGCATGGGTGTCTCCACGTTCTCTATGTTTGTTTGGGCACCATCAAGGTGCCCACCGTTCCGTCCTGAAGCACTACAACCGGCGAATGCCGGGCATAACAACTTCGGGACAGTAGGAAGGGTGCTATTGGGCGCCGCTTCCATGCCGAAGTCTTTGGTCTCGTGCCAAGGGCCTGAGACCGGGGTCCTTTAAGGTGACAGTTGGGACTGCAACACCCGTACCGTTTTCACCCTTTTGGGCCGAAATACAGTAGCCATCCGCACGCGCGGTTTGGTCTTTCGAAAATACGTTTGGTTCAACCGGACAGTGGCAAGAAAAGCGCTTGAAATTGGTGTCCGGTTTGTGTTTGGTTTTTTGCGCGAAACCCTACATCTAGGGTTTTTTTGGCGCTGGGCTACAAGATAATGCGTTTTGGGGGAGGATTGCAACGTACTACCTGTGGATAAACCTGTGCGTAAATTGTGTGTGAAAGAGCGAATCGGCGTGTAGGCCGCGATGCTGCTGGATCGGGCCTTTTTTCATCATTTTTCAACGATCGAAAACGCCTGGACGGATTTTTAAGGGCGCGAACCCTATCACAAAAAACCGCCTTGTCCGAACGCATTTACCAGCTTGTGTTCTGGACGGGCGACGTTTATACAATCGGCCAGCATGCAGGCAATTTATCCACCCCAATCATTACAAAAAGACGGGTGGGTCCTTCCTTATTAGAGATATTGGCAAGCAGAGGTCACCCGTGGAGCAAGAAGCCTGGCAGGTATTGATTGTCGAGGACGACCAGCGTCTGGCCGAACTGACCCGCGACTACCTGGAAGCCAATGGTCTGCGGGTAACAATCGAAGGCGATGGCGCCCTGGCGGCGGCGCGCATCATCAAGGAGCAGCCGGACCTGGTGATCCTCGACCTGATGCTCCCCGGCGAGGACGGCCTGAGCATTTGCCGCAAGGTCCGCGACCGTTATGACGGCCCGATCCTGATGCTCACCGCCCGCACCGACGACACCGACCAGATACTTGGCCTGGACCTGGGGGCCGACGACTACGTGTGCAAACCGGTGCGCCCGCGCTTGCTGCTGGCGCGCATCCAGGCTTTGTTGCGACGCAGTGAAGCACCGGAGGCCGCCCCGGAAAAACAGCGGCGCCTGCAGTTCGGCCCCCTGGTGGTGGACAACGCGCTGCGCGAAGCCTGGCTGAACGACAACGGCATCGAGCTGACCAGCGCCGAGTTCGATCTGCTCTGGCTGTTGGTGGCCAACGCCGGGCGTATTCTGTCCCGGGAAGAAATCTTCACTGCGCTGCGCGGCATCGGCTATGACGGCCAGGACCGTTCCATCGACGTGCGCATTTCACGCATTCGCCCGAAAATCGGCGATGACCCGGAGCATCCGCGGCTGATCAAGACCATTCGCAGCAAAGGCTACCTGTTCGTTCCCGAGGCCTGCGTAGACTCGTCCCTGTGAACTCGATCTTCCTGCGCATCTATGGCGGCATGTGCGCCGCGCTGATTCTGGTGGCGGTACTCGGTGTACTGGCATTGCACATGCTCAACCAGGTGCGCAGCGAGCAATATCGCGAGCGTCTGGCCCATGGCACATTCTCGCTGATGGCCGATAACCTGCAACCGATGAACCAGACCGAGCGCCACCGAGCGTTGCTGGTGTGGGAGCGGCTGCTGGGGATTCCGCTGGCGCTGAAAACCTTCAATCAGACCGACCTCGACCTCACCCAGCGCACCCGCGTGCTGCGCGGCCAGGCGCTGGTGGAGCAGACCGGCCCGCATGCGGCGAAGGTTTACCGCCTGGTCAGCGCCCAGGAACAGTTGGTACTGACGGGGGAAGTGCAGCAGATCAGCGAACAATTGGCCCGGGCGACGATTTACCTGTTGACCGATGAACTGGTGCGCTACCCGGTGGGTGAGCAGCCGGTGCGCCTGGCGCAATTGAAGCAGGACAAAGGCTTTGGTTTCGACTTGCGCCTGGTGACGGTGGAAGACGCCGACATGGATGAAGACCAGAGTCGTCGGGTGTCCGAAGGCGACACGGTGATGGCGCTGGGCAAGGGCGGCGATTCGATCCGGGTGTTTGCCGGCATGGTCGGTACACCGTGGGTGCTGGAAATCGGTCCGTTGTATCAGATGAACCCTTATCCACCGGAGTGGCTGGTGCTGATCGCCGCGCTGGGCCTGACCCTGATCGGGTTGATCGTCTATCTTCTGGTTCGGCAACTGGAGCGCCGTTTGCGCGGTCTGGAGGCGGCGGCCACGCGCATCGCCAAGGGCAGCCTGGAAACCCGCGTCCCAGCGCGCGGTGCGGACTCGGTTGGCCGGCTGGCGGCAGCGTTCAACGGCATGGCCGAGCACCTGCAACAACTGCTGGCGATCCAGCGCGAACTGGTGCGCGCGGTGTCCCACGAGTTGCGCACGCCGGTAGCGCGCTTGCGCTTTGGCCTGGAAATGATCGGCTCGGCCAACACCCCGCAAGCCCTGGAAAAATATTGCGCGAGCATGGATCACGACATCGAGGATCTCGACCGCCTGGTGGATGAGATGCTGACCTATGCGCGGCTGGAACAGGGCTCGCCGGCCCTGAATTTCCAACGCATCGACCTGGATGCGCTGGTCAATCAGGTCATCGAGGAATTGGCGCCGCTTCGCGCCGATGTCACGGTGCAGCGAGGCTTGTGCCTGTCGGCTGCCGATTGTGACGATGCCTGGGTCGAGGCCGAGCCGCGTTACTTGCATCGGGCGCTGCAGAACCTTGTCAGCAACGCCATGCGCCATGCGCAATCACGGGTGACCATCAGCTATCAGGTGGGACAACAACGCTGTCGGGTGGATGTCGAGGATGATGGGCCAGGCGTGCCGGAAATGGCCTGGGAGAAAATCTTCACCCCGTTCCTGCGCCTCGATGACAGCCGTACCCGTGCTTCAGGCGGGCACGGATTGGGCCTGTCCATTGTTCGACGCATCATCCACTGGCATGACGGGCGGGCGCTGATCGGCAAGAGCAAAAGTCTGGGCGGGGCCTGTTTCAGTTTGAGTTGGCCGCGCAATCAGGAGAAGCGTTGAGATTTTCGGTGAATGCTACACCGCCTTCGCGAGCAGGCTCGCTCCCACCCTGGATTTGTGCGACACCACAACTCCCTGTGGGAGCGAGCCTGCTCGCGAAAGGGTCGGAATGGTCACTGAAAATCTTCAGGCCTTGATACTGACCAGACTCAACAACTGCCCATCCTTGACCCCGAACTGCGCATCCAGCTCGGTGCCGTTGCGCCATTCACTGGAGAGGTCGGTCAACAACCGCAACCGCACCTCACCCGCCTCGGTCCACTCCAGCACTTCGGCATGTTCGAAGTAGAAACGTTGCCGGACGATCGGATAGAGCGCCTTGAACAGGCTTTCCTTCACCGAAAAGGTCAGGGTCACCAGCAATGCCCGCAGGTCGCGACGGCCAGCGGCCATGCGCTGTAGCTCTGGCGGGGTGAGAATTTCTCCGGCCAGGCGCTCTGCACGTTCGGCATTGAGCAGGTTTTCCAGGTCCATGCCCAATCCGCGCCAATGGCTTTTGTTCGCGACGATTGCTGCGGCACGGCCGGTGCTGTGGGTAATGGAGCCGGTGATGTGCGCCGGCCAGACCGGCGCGCGGTCCTCGCCGATGGCCGGGCTGAAACTCAGACCTTCCAGTTGCTGCAATGCGGCCCGCGCGCAAACCCGTCCGGCGAGAAACTCCGCCTGCCGCTTGGCGACGGAGCGCTGGATGCTCGCCGGCGCTTCGATGGCGCTGCGCTGGAAATCATCGCTGAGCAGTTGCGAAGTATCGAAACGGGTACTCAACAGCACCGCATCGGGCAGCACGAACGGCAGCGGCCAGTGGGCATCGAGGGGCGTACAGCAGGCGGGCAGGGCGGGGACGGGATTCATGTCGGGCATTTTGCCGGGTTGCCTGGCGGCTGGGTAGTCTTTGAGGGCTTTTGTGGCGAGGGAGCTTGCTCCCGTTCGGCTGCGTAGCAGTCGCAAATACAGCAATCGTATTGTCCCTGATGAAACGCGATTGCAGGTTTTGGGGCCGCTTCGCAGCCCAGCGGGAGCAAGCTCCCTCGCCACAGAGGGGCAGTGCTTGGCTCAAGATATTCTGCGGATCAGCTAAAGATCTTCTTGAAAAACGCCTGCATGTCCGCCCACGACTTTTCATCCGCCGCCTTGTTGTAGCCAATATCCGGCCCGCCGTGATCACCGTGGCCCAAGCGATCGGCGTCGGGATTGCTGAAGCCGTGCTTGGCGCCGTCCAGGTTGACGAATTGGTAGTCGGCCCCGGCCTTGTCCATTTCGGCCTTGAAGGCGGCGACGTTGTCCTGGGTGATCATGCTGTCCAGCGCGCCATGCTCGACCAGGATTTTCGCTTTCACGCTGCCGGGTGTCGCCGGCGTATGGGTCGCCAGCGCGCCGTGGAAACTCACCACGCCGGCCAGCGGTACTCCCCGGCGCGCAGCGTTGAGCACCACGCCACCGCCGAAGCAGTAACCAATGGCGGCCACTTTAGCCGGATCGGTTTGGGGTTGTTTCTTCAACAAGTCGAGCCCGGCCTGAAAGCGAGCGCTGGATGCGGCGCTGTCCTCCAATGCGGCCTGCATGAAGGCCATGGCGTCCTTGGGATGTTCGGTGTTCTTGCCATCGCCATACATGTCGATGGCCAGGGCGCTGTAGCCCAGGCCGGCGAGGTCACGGGCGCGACGCTTGGTGTAATCGTTGAGCCCCCACCATTCATGCACCACCACGACACCAGGGCGCGGTCCCTTGATCGCGTCGTCGTAGGCGTAATAGCCGATCAGCTGGGTGCCATCGGCACTCTGGTAGGGAATTTCCTGGGTCTTGATGGCGGCGTGGCCGAGCCCGCTCAAGGCCAGCAAGAGGACAGCTAAGAACATGCGCATGGTCGAATCTCCTGTGGAAACTCATTGGAACCGGCGAGTCGAGTTGATTCAGCTCAGGTTCAGAGTGCGTTCAGGGGGAGTTCAGGGCCGGGTCAGTAACCTTGCGCCATACCCGAAAAGCAAATAGCGCATGAGGTAACTCCCCAATGACTACATTCAAAAAACTGCTTCTGGCTTTCACCGTCATGGGCGCCAGTGTCGCCGCCCATGCTGGTGACGACAATTTCGCCAGCCTTACTTTTGGACAGACCAGCGACAAGGTAAAAAAGTCCAATGCACTGGACACTAACCTCAATAATCCGAACGCCGGCGGTGTGATCGACAAGGACAACACCTGGGGTGTGCGTCTGGGGCAGCAGAACAGCCAGGGTCGCTACTACGCCACCTACGACAATGTGTCGGGCTCGCACAATGGGATTAAACTGCGTCAGGAAAACCTCCTGGGCAGCTACGATCTGTTCTACCCGGTGGGCGGCAGTACCAAGCTGTTCGGTGGCGCCACCGCCGGCTTGACCAAACTGACGCAGGACTCGCCAGGCTACAGCCGCGACAGCGACATCGGTTACGCCGTCGGCGGGCAGATGGGTGTGCTGCAACAGGTGTCGCAAAACACCTCGGTTGAACTGGGTTACCGTTACCTGCGCAGCAATGCCAGTACCGAGATGAGCCAGAGCGGTGGCAGCAAACAGGGTTCGCTGGACCTGACCAGCAGTGCCCAGACGTACCTGTCTGCCAACTACGCTTTCTAAACGGCAGTCCGTGAAAACCGGGGCCGGATCAATTGATCCGGCGTCGGCGTGTTAGTCATCGAGGCGTGCATGCTTTTGAGCAACTCGTACCTCTGGAGCTGTTGATTTGCTGGAGAGCGTTATGAAACTGCTGGTCGTCGAAGATGAAGCGCTGTTGCGCCATCACCTGCAAACCCGCCTGACGGAAAGCGGCCATGTGGTCGAGTCCGTGGCCAACGCCGAGGAGGCGCTGTATCAGACCGAGCAGTTCAACCACGACCTGGCGGTGATCGATCTCGGCCTGCCGGGCATGAGCGGCCTCGATTTGATCCGCCAGCTGCGTTCACGGGGCAAGACCTTTCCGATCCTGATCCTCACCGCGCGCGGCAACTGGCAGGACAAAGTCGAAGGGCTGGCCGCCGGGGCGGACGATTATGTGGTCAAGCCTTTCCAGTTCGAGGAACTGGACGCCCGGCTCAATGCCTTGCTGCGCCGCTCCAGCGGTTTTACCCAGTCGACCATCGTCGCCGGGCCGTTGCTGCTCGACCTCAATCGCAAACAGGCGTCTCTGGACGACCAGCCGCTGGCGCTGACGGCCTACGAATACCGCATTCTTGAATACCTGATGCGCCATCACCAGCAAGTGGTGGCGAAAGACCGCCTGATGGAACAGCTGTATCCGGATGACGACGAGCGCGATCCGAACGTGATCGAAGTGTTGGTCGGCCGTCTACGTCGCAAACTGGAGGGGCCGGCCGGGTTCAAGCCGATCGATACCGTTCGCGGCCTCGGCTACCTGTTCAATGAGCGTTGCACTTGATTCGTTCGCTTCGTGTCCGCTTGATGCTCGCCGCCACACTGCTGGCGGTGCTGTTCATGCTGGCGCTGTTGCCGGCGATGCAGGGCGCGTTCAGCCTGGCGCTGCAGGATTCCATCGAGCAGCGCCTGGCGTCGGATGTAACGACGCTGATCTCCGCCGCCCGGGTGGAGAACAACCGCTTGCAGATGCCGGCGCAGTTGCCTGACGAGCGTTTCAACCTCACCGACAGCCGTTTGCTCGGCTACATCTATGACCGCGAAGGTCACCTGGTCTGGCGATCCAGGGCCACCCAGGAAGAAAAGATCAATTACAAGCCGCGTTATGACGGACGCGGTAACGAGTTCGCAAGGATCAGTGAAGCCAATGGCCAGGAGTTCTTCGTCTATGACGTCGAGGTCAAGTTGCTGGGCGGCAAGAGTGCGGCGTTCAGCATTGTCGCGCTGCAGCCGGTTCGCGAGTACGAACAGACCGTCGAAGGCCTGCGGGAAAACCTTTATCTGGGCTTCGGCGCGGCCTTGTTGGTGCTGCTGGCGTTGCTGTGGATCGGCCTGACCTGGGGGTTGCAGGCGCTGCGCCGACTCAGCCAGGAACTGGACGAAATCGAAAGTGGCGCCCGTGAAAGTCTCAGCGAACAACAT
This sequence comes from Pseudomonas sp. SDO5532_S415, assembly GCF_054071155.1. Lineage (NCBI taxonomy): Bacteria > Pseudomonadati > Pseudomonadota > Gammaproteobacteria > Pseudomonadales > Pseudomonadaceae > Pseudomonas > Pseudomonas sp. SDO5532_S415. The sequence goes on from NZ_JBSVWS010000090.1 coordinate 23,577, forward strand.
CCCCGCGAACTGCTGCGCCTGACCGGCTCTCTGAACCGCTTGCTGCACAGCGAGCGCGAGCAGCGCAGTCGTTACCGCGACTCCCTCGACGATCTGGCGCACAGTCTGAAAACCCCGTTGGCGGTGCTGCAAGGCGTCAGCGAGGACATGGCGCAACGCCCCGAAGATCGCGATCAGGCCTGGGTGCTGCAAACCCAGATCGAGCGCATGAGCCAGCAGATCAGCTATCAACTGCAGCGCGCCAGCCTGCGAAAAAGCGGCCTGGTGCGTCATCAGGTACAACTTCGGCCGGTGCTGCAAAGCTTGTGCGACACGCTGGACAAGGTCTACCGCGACAAGCGCGTTCGGGTCATTCTGGATCTGCCGGACGAGTGTTATGTGCCGATCGAGCAGGGCGCCTTGCTGGAGATGATGGGCAATCTGCTGGAGAACGCCTATCGCCTGTGCCTGGGCGAAGTGCGTATCAGCGTGCGCCAGACGCTGAGCGGCACTGAGTTGTGTGTCGAAGACGACGGCCCCGGCGTACCGCCCGACCAGCGTGCGCGCATCCTGCAAAGAGGCGAGCGGCTGGATCGACAGCATCCCGGGCAAGGTATTGGCCTGGCGGTGGTCAAGGACATCATCGAAAGCTATGGCGCCAAACTGACCCTGGGGGATTCACCGATGGGTGGAGCGGCGTTCAGGATTCTGTTTCCGGTGGTTTGACTGGGGGCTGCGGTGTGCTTTCGGTCCCCATCGCGGGCAAGCCCGCTCCCACAGGGATCTCTGTGGACACATTATTTTTGAACAACAAAGAAACCTGT
>NZ_JBSVWS010000091.1:0-24202 GCF_054071155.1 Pseudomonas sp. SDO5532_S415
TCATTCAACATTGATGTTGGCTGAAACGCCGCCTTCGCGAGCAGGCTCGCTCCCACAGTGGTTTGTGGCGTCTCACACACCGCGCTGTATCCCATCCTGATACTTATTCTCATTCGCTAATTTTTCCGGCCTGCATTCGTTTTATAGGGACGACGTGCCTTTGTGCTTCCCGCCACTGATCCGGATACCCAGAAATGAATGCTGAAGACTCCTTGAAACTTGCTCGCCGGTTTATCGGGTTGCCCCTGGAAAAGCGCCAGATGTTCCTTGCGGCCTTGCACAAGGAGGGCGTGGAGTTCGCCCGGTTTCCCATTCCTGCCGGGGTCGAGGCGGCGGATCGCCAGGCGCTGTCGTATGCCCAGCAACGCATGTGGTTTCTTTGGCAACTGGACCCGCAAAGCGGCGCCTACAACCTGCCGGGCGCGGTGCGCCTGAGCGGACGCCTGAACCTGCCGGCGCTGGAGCAGGCGTTCGCCAGCCTGGTGGCGCGTCACGAAACCCTGCGCACGGTGTTCGTCCGTCAGGCCGACGACAGCCTGCTGCAAGTACCGGCCACCGCACCGCTGGTGATCGATCATGTGGATTTCAGCGCACTACCGGCCTCGGAACGTGAATTGGCAGTCGCCCGAGCAGCCGAACAGCAATCGGTGCTGCCGTTCGATCTGGGCAGCGGCCCGCTGCTGCGCGTGACCTTGCTCAAGCTTGCCGCACAGGAACACGTCCTGCTGCTGACCCTGCACCACATCGTGTCCGACGGATGGTCGATGAACGTGCTGATCGACGAATTCATCCGCTGCTACGACGCCTTTGATGCCGGTACACAACCGCAACTGGCGGCGTTGCCGATCCAGTACAGCGACTACGCGCTCTGGCAGCGCCGCTGGCTGGAGGCCGGCGAGCAGGCACGTCAGCTCGACTATTGGCAGGCGCAACTGGGCGACGAGCATCCGGTGCTGGAACTGCCCACCGATCATCCGCGCCCGGCGATGCCGAGCTATCGGGGCACCCGCTACGAATTCGCCGTCGACGGGCAACTGGCCGAGCAACTGCGGACCACCGCGCAGAAACACAACATCACCCTGTTCATGTTGTTGCTCGGTGCCTTCAACGTGCTGCTGCACCGCTACACCGGACAGAACGACATCCGCGTCGGCGTGCCGATCGCCAACCGCAACCGCGCCGAGATCGAAGGCCTGATCGGTTTCTTCGTCAACACCCAGGTGCTGCGTACGCAACTGGACGGCCAGATCCGGGTCGACGAATTGCTGCGCCGCATCAAGGAAACCGCCCTCGGTGCCCAGGCCCATCAGGACCTGCCGTTCGAGCGTCTGGTGGAAGCCTTGAAACTGGAACGCAGCCTCAGCCACACGCCGCTGTTCCAGGTGATGTACAACCATCAGCCACAGGTCGCGGACATTTCCACGGTCACCACCCAATCCGGTTTGGCGCTGGGTGTGATCGAATGGCAAGGGCGCACCACGCAATTCGACCTGACTCTGGACACGTACGAAAAGGGCGGCAAGCTGCACGCCGCGCTGACCTACGCCAACGACCTGTTCGACGCCGCGACCATCGCGCGCATGGCGCAACACTGGACGCACCTGTTGCAGGGCATGGTCAGCGATGCCCGGCAGCGCATCAGCGATCTGCCGCTGCTGGAACAGGCTGAATACCAGCGCATCGTCCATGACTGGAACCGCGCCGACGACAACTTCGCCCAGCCTCTGTGCATTCACCAGATGATCAGCCAGCAAGCCGCCGTCAACCCGATTGCACTGGCGGTAACCTTCGCCTCCAAACAGCTGACCTACAGCGAACTCGACCAGCAGGCCAATCGTCTGGCGCGCAAGCTGATCGAACTGGGTGTCGGTCCGGAAGTCCGGGTCGGCGTGGCCATGCCGCGTTCCGAGCAACTGCTGATTGCCTTGCTGGCGGTACTCAAGGCCGGTGGCGCCTATGTGCCGCTGGACCCGGATTATCCGGCCGAACGCGTCGCCTACATGCTCGAAGACAGCCGTGCTCTGGTGCTGCTGACCGAGCAATCCGTTGCCGCGACCTTGACCGTGTCAGGCGATACCAGCGTGTTGCTGATGGACAACCTCTCGCTGACCGATTACCCGGCCAGCGCCCCGGTCACCCGCGTCACGCCGGATAACCTGGCCTACGTGATCTACACCTCCGGTTCCACCGGCAAACCCAAAGGCGTGGCCATCGCCCATCGCAACGTGCTGGCGCTGATCGACTGGTCGCAATCGGTGTACAGCCGCAACGACATTCAGGGTGTGCTGGCCTCGACCTCGGTGTGCTTCGACCTGTCGGTGTGGGAGCTGTTCGTGACCCTGGCCAACGGTGGCTCGGTGATCATCGCCCGCAATGCCCTGGAGCTGCCGCTGTTGCCCGCCCGGGATCAGGTACGGCTGATCAACACCGTGCCCTCGGCGATCAATGCCCTGCAACGCGACGGGCAGATACCGCCGGGCGTGCGCATCATCAACCTGGCCGGCGAACCGCTGAAGCAGAGCCTGGTGGACGCGCTGTACCAGCAGCCGACCGTCGAGCACGTCTACGACCTGTACGGCCCGTCGGAAGACACCACCTATTCGACCTGGACCCGTCGTGAGGCCGGTGGCAGCGCCAGTATCGGCCGCCCGCTCAAGCACACCGCCAGTTATTTGCTGGACGCCGACCTGCAACCGGTGCCCCAGGGCGTGTCTGCCGAGCTGTACCTGAGCGGCGCCGGCATCACCCGTGGTTATCTGGCACGGCCGGGCCTGACCGCCGAGAAATACGTGCCAAACCCGTTTTCCAGCACCGGCGAGCGCCTGTACCGCACCGGCGACCTGACCCGTTATCAGGCCGACGGTGCTCTGCAATACGTCGGCCGTATCGACCATCAGGTCAAGGTGCGCGGTTTCCGTATCGAGTTGGGCGAAATCGAAGCGCGATTGTTGCAACAGGACGCGGTCCGTGAACTGGCGGTGCTGGCGCAGGACGGTGCCAATGGCCAGCAACTGGTGGCCTACCTCGTGCCGAACGATCCGGCGTTGCTGGATGACATCGATGCGCAAACGACCCTGCGCGAATCCCTGATAGCGGCCCTGCGTCAGCACTTGCCGGACTACATGGTCCCGGCGTTCCTGCTGTTCCTCGAACATCTGCCGTTGACCCCCAACGGCAAGCTCGACCGCAAGGCCCTGCCCGCGGTTGATGGCACCACACAAAAGCGCGAACACGTGGCGCCACGCAGCGAACTGGAAAAGTCCCTCGCGGCGATCTGGCAAGACGTGCTGGCCATCGACAACGTCGGTCTGGAAGACAATTTCTTCGAACTGGGCGGCGACTCCATCGTCTCGATGCAAGTGGTCAGCCGCGCTCGCCAGGCCGGGATCGTGTTGAGCCCCAAGGACCTGTTCCAGCACCAGACCATCCGCAGCCTGGCCCAGGCGGCCCGCAGCGGCGGGCAATCGTTGATCGAGCAAGGCCCGGCCAGTGGCGCGGTGGCGCTGGCGCCGGTGCAACAGTGGTTCTTCGAGCAAGCCATCCCCGAGCGTCAGCACTGGAACCAGTCGCTACTGCTGGTGCCGCGCGAGTCGTTGAAGGTCGAGGCGCTGGAGCGTGCCCTGGAGCAATTGCTGACTCATCACGACAGCCTGCGTCTGCGCTATCAGCAAACCGAGAACGGCTGGCAACAGGCGTATGCCGCGCCGACTACTGATTCGGTGTTGTGGCAGCGTCAGGCACAATCGGTCGAAGAACTTAACGCTCTGTGCGACGAAGCCCAGCGCAGTCTTGACCTGCAAAACGGCCCGTTGCTGCGTGCGCTGCTTGTGGCCATGGCCGACGGCAGCGAGCGTCTGCTGTTGGTGGTTCACCACTTGGCGGTGGACGGTGTGTCCTGGCGCGTGCTGCTGGAAGATCTTCAGCAGTTCTACAACGGTGGCGTGGCGCCTGGGAAAACCAGCGGCTACCAGCGCTGGGTCGCGCGTTTGCAGGATCATCTTCCTGCTTTCGAAAGCAGCCTCGATCACTGGCAGACCCAACTGCAAGACGCACCAGGCGACCTGCCGTGTGAGCGCCCGAACGGCGCACTGGAAAACCGTTTCGAACACAAACTCGAACTCAAGCTCGGCGCCGAACAGACCCGCCAACTGCTGCAAACGGCCCCGGCGGCCTACCGCACCCAGGTCAACGACCTGCTGCTGACCGCACTGGCGCGCGCCGTTTGCCGCTGGAGCGGGCAGGGCAGCACGCTGATCCAGCTCGAAGGCCATGGCCGCGAAGACCTGTTCGACGACGTCGACCTGACGCGCACCGTGGGTTGGTTCACCAGCCTGTTCCCGGTCAACCTGAAACCTGCTGCCGATCTCGGCGCTTCGATCAAATCCATCAAGGAACAGCTGCGCAACGTCCCGGATAAAGGCCTGGGCTACGGCGCGCTGCGCTATCTCGGCACGGCGCAGACCCGCGCCGTACTGGCGGCATTGCCGCAACCGCGCATCACCTTCAACTACCTGGGGCAGTTTGACCGTCAGTTCGACGACGGCGCGTTGTTCACCCCATCCACCGAAGGCAATGGCATCGCACAGGATCCGTCGGCACCGCTGGGCAACTGGCTGGTGGTTGAAGGCCAGGTCTATGGCGGTGAGTTGTCCCTGAGCTGGGGCTTCAGTCGCGAGATGTTCGACACCGCGACCGTCCAGCGTCTGGCTGACGATTACGCCCGGGAATTGATTGCGCTGATCGATCACTGCTGCGCTCTGCAAGCGCCACAAGCCACGCCATCGGACTTCCCGTTGGCGCGTATCGATCAGGCCCAACTCGACGGACTGCCACTGGCCGTTGCTCATCTTGAAGACCTGTATCCGCTGTCGCCGATGCAACAGGGCATGCTCTTCCACACCCTGTACGAGCCGCAGGTCGGCGCGTACATCAGCCAGTTGCGCCTGGACATCGGCGGGTTGGACATCGAGCGTTTCGCACGCTCGTGGCAGGCCGCGGTCGAGCGTCATGACATCCTGCGCAGCAGCTTCCACTGGCAAGGTCTCGACACCGCGCATCAGGCGATTGCGCGTCAGGTCGAACTGCCCCTTGAAGTGCTGGAAGCGACCGACACCGATGCACTGGCCGACGCTGAGCGCGCGAAAGGTTTCGAGCTGGGGACGGCGCCGCTGTTCCGCCTGAAGCTCGTTCGCACGGGCGCCAACGACTGGCACCTGATCTACACCAGTCACCACATTTTGATGGACGGCTGGAGCAACGCGCAGTTGCTGGCCGAAGTGATCCAGCACTACGCCGCCGGGCAATCGTTGCCGGCACCCACCGGGCAATATCGCGATTACCTGGGCTGGTTGCAGCAGCAATCGGTGGAGGCTGGCGAGCAGTTCTGGAAAGCCGCACTGGCACCGCTGCAAACCCCGACGCTGCTGGCCGAAGCCTTGCGTCCACCGGTGGGCGTCGAGGGCAATGGCGAACACCGCGTCGCCCTCGACAACCGCGCGACCCAGCGTCTGGCCGAGTTCGCCCGTCAACAGAAAGTCACCCTCAACACCCTGCTGCAAGCGGCCTGGAGCCTGTTGCTGCAACGCTACACCGGCCAGGATTGCGTGGTGTTCGGTGCCACCGTGGCCGGCCGTTCGGCGCCGTTGCCGGGAATCGAAGAACAGCTTGGCCTGTTCATCAACACCTTGCCCCTGGTGTGCGCCATCAAGCCGGACCAGACCGTCAGCCAGTGGCTGGGCGAACTGCAAGGGCTGAACCTGGCGATGCGTGAGTTCGAACACGTGCCGCTGTACGACATTCAGGGTTGGGCGGGCCAGCAGGGCTCGGCACTGTTCGACAGCCTGCTCGTGTTCGAAAACTTCCCGGTGGCCGAAGTGCTGAAGCAGGGCGCACCGGCCGGGTTGTCGTTCGGTAACCTGCACAATCACGAGCGCACTCACTATCCGCTGACCCTGGGCATCGAATTGGGCGAAGGCCTGGGTCTGGAGTTCAGTTATGACGCGGCGCGATTCAGTGCCGGGCAGATCGCTCAGCTATCGGCGAACTTGCAGCACTTGCTGACGCAATGGGTGGCGTCGCCGGAGGCGGCGTTGGGCTCGCTGGAACTGCTCGACATCGATGGAAAGAACGCAGTGCTCGCGATCAGCCAACCGCCTGCAGTTGAGTTATCCACAACGCTTTTGGCCCACGAGCAAATCGCCGCGCAAGCCGTAGCCACGCCCGACGCCTTGGCGTTGAAGATCGACGGCCACTCTCTGAGCTACGGTCAACTGAATGCACAAGCCAACCGCCTGTCCCAGCGCCTGATCGACCACGGCGCCGGCCCCGGCAAGCGTGTCGGCCTGGCCATGCGTCGCGGTCCGCAGCTGATCGTCAGCCTGCTGGCGGTACTGAAAAGCGGCGCGGCCTACGTGCCGCTGGACCCCAAATACCCGGCCGAACGCCTCACCTACATGATCGAAGACAGCCGTCTCGACGTACTGCTGCACGAATCCGGCCTGCTGCAAGACCTGTCATCAAACCTGCCACACCTAACCCTCGAAGACACCACCCTCCCTGTAGGAGCGCAGCTTGCTCGCGATAGCGGTCTCCCAGCTGCCGAAGATCTGGCCTACATCATCTACACCTCCGGCTCCACCGGCCAACCCAAAGGCGTCGCCATCACCCACGCCGCCCTGCGCGAGTTCTGCCAGACCGCCGCCGACTACTCAAAGCTGTCACCCACGGACCGCGTCTTGCAATTCGCCACTTTCAGCTTCGACGGCTTCGTCGAGCAGTGCTTCCCGGCATTGTGCGTCGGCGCCGCGTTGATCATGCGCGGCGATGACCTGTGGGACGCCGGTCGACTGGCTGCGGAAATCGTCGATCAGGGCGTGACCGTGGCCGATTTGCCGGCCGCCTACTGGTTCCTGCTGGCCCGCGAGTGTGCCAGCGGCGTGGTGCAAAGCCTTGGCGATTTGCGTCAGGTCCACGTCGGCGGCGAGGCGATGTCGGTGGAAGGCCTGCGCCTGTGGCATCAGGCCGGCCTGAGTCATGTGCGCCTGCTCAACACCTACGGCCCGACCGAAGCGACGGTGGTGTCCAGCGTGCATGAATGCCAATTGGCCGATGCCAGTGATGCTTTCGGCATTCCAATCGGTCGCGCCATCCCTGGCCGTGCGCTGTACGTGCTGGACGCTGCCGGTCAGCTACTGCCGGCCGACGGCGTCGGCGAGTTGTGCATCGGCGCACCGGCCTGCCTGGCGCAAAGCTACTTCGACCGTCCGGCACTGACCGCCGAACGTTTCCTGCCGGACCCGTTCGCCCGCGAACCGGGCGCGCGGCTGTACCGCAGCGGTGACCTTGCGCGTTACAACGATGAGGGCAATCTGGAATACGTCGGGCGTATCGACCACCAGGTGAAGATTCGCGGTTTCCGCATCGAAATGGGCGAGATCGAAGCCTGCCTGCAAGCCCGGGACGAAGTCCGCGAAGCCGCCGTCATCGCCCAGGACGGCACGCAACTGGTGGCGTACGTCGTGGCCAGCGACGCGGTGGTGTCCGAGGCGGAGTATCTGGAAGGGCTCAAAGCCGTCCTGCGCCAGTCGCTGCCGGACTACATGGTGCCCGGCCACATGGTCCTGCTGGACAAGTTGCCGCTCAACAACAACGGCAAACTCGACCGCAAGGCCCTGCCACGGGCTGAGGCGGTTGATGCGCAACGTGACTTCGTGGCGCCGACCGCAGGACTGGAAACGCAACTGGCGCAGATCTGGCAGGAGGTGTTGCAGGTCGAGAGCGTCGGCCGCGATCACAACTTCTTCGAGTTGGGCGGCCATTCGCTGCTGGTGCTGCAAGTGATTTCCCGTGTGCGCCAGCAACTGCAGCTTGAACTGTCGGTGAACAGTCTGTTCTCAGCAGCGAACCTGGCGGAATTTGCCGAGCGGGCAGCGCAGGCGACCGTCGCGGGGCAACCGCTGTTGCAACGCGCGTCGGACGATCAGTCGCGGATTCTGTCCTACGCCCAGCAACGCCAATGGATTCTCTGGCAACTGGACCCGCACAGCGCGGCCTACAACATTCCGGCGGCGCTACGCCTCAAAGGTTCGTTGAACCGCGACGCGCTGCGCCAGGCCTTCGAGCAATTGCAGGCGCGTCACGAAACCCTGCGCACCACCTTCGAACAGGACGGTCAGCAGGCTCGTCCGCTGGTGCACCTCGAACTGCCATTGCAATTCAATGAGCAACCCATCGAAGAGACCTCGATCAACAACGCGGTGGCCGAAGAAATCGCCCGGCCATTCGACCTGCGCAACGGCCCGCTGTGGCGCATGTTGCTGTTGCAAGTCAGCGCCGAGCACCATGTGCTGGTGCTCACCGTGCACCACATCGCTGCCGATGGCTGGTCGATGCAGGTCATGATCGATGAGTTCAGCGCGTTGTATCAGGCTGCCGTTGATGGTCGTGTCGAACGCCTGAAAGCGCTGCCGGTGGCCTACAGTGACTACGCCCGTTGGCAGCGCGACTGGCTGGAGGCCGGGGAGGGAGCACGGCAATTGGCCTGGTGGCGCGAGCAACTGGATGGCAGCCAGGCACCGCTGCAATTGCCGAGTGAACTGAGTCGCCCGGCTCGCCGCACCGAGCGTGGTGCTAGCCTGCTGTTGCAGGTCGATCGCGACTTGCTCGCCGGGTTGCGCCAGCGTGCGCAAGAACAGCAAGTGACGCTGTTCATGCTGTTGCTGGCGAGTTTCCAGACCTTGCTGCATCGTCAGAGTGGGCAGTCGGGCATCAGCGTCGGTGTGCCGAGTGCCGGGCGTTCGCGCCTGGAAACCGAAGGCCTGATCGGTTTCTTCATCAACACCCAGGTGCTGCGCGCCGAGATCGACGGGCAGCAACCGTTCAGTACCTTGCTGCAACAGGTCAAGCACACCGCATTGGCGGCGCAGGCCCATCAGGACTTGCCGTTCGAGCAACTGGTCGACGCCTTGCAGCCGGATCGCAGCCTCAATCACAGTCCGTTGTTCCAAGTGCTCTACAACCATCAGCAACAACTGGGTGCCAGCGTCGAACGCGCCGTGGCCGACTTGCAGGTCGAGCGCCTGCACTGGCAGCAGCACACTGCGCAATTCGATCTGGTGCTCGATACCCAGGAGCAGGGTGATGAACTGGACGCCAGCCTGAGCTACGCCACCGATTTGTACGACGAAGCTTCGATGCAGCGTTTCGCCGGACAGTGGCTGAACCTGCTGCGCGCGGTGGTCGCCGATCCGCAGCAGCGCGTGGCGGAACTGCCGCTGCTGCAAACGCCGCAATACGATGAGCTGATCCAGCACTGGAACCCGGCGTTCCAGGCACAACCGCCGTCTCCAACCTTGCATCAGTTGTTTGAAGTTCAAGCTGAACAACGCCCGGACGCCATCGCACTGACCTATGAAGGCGAACAGCTGACCTACGCCGCGCTCAACGCCCAGGCCAACCGCCTGGCGCGCAAACTGCGCGAACAAGGCGTCGGGCCGGAAGTGCGCGTGGGCATCGCCACCGAGCGGGCGATGCCGCTGGTGGTGGGTTTGCTGGCGATCCTCAAGGCCGGTGGCGCCTACGTGCCGCTGGACCCGCAATACCCGGCCGAACGCCTGAGCTACATGATCGACGACAGCGGCATCGCGCTGCTGTTGACCCAGTCACACTTGATCGATGGCTTGCCGGCCCGCGACGGCGTGCAAGTGCTGGACCTTTCGTCGTTGCAACTGGACGCCTACAACAGCGACAACCTGCCAACCCTGGCAACCCCGGACAACCTCGCCTACGTGATCTACACCTCCGGTTCCACCGGTCGGCCAAAAGGCGCACTGCTCAGCCATGGCAACGTCGGGCGTTTGCTGACCGCCACCGCCGCTGAGTTCAATTTCGGCGCGGACGATGTCTGGACCCTGTTCCATTCCTACGCCTTCGATTTCTCGGTGTGGGAGCTGTTCGGTTCGCTGTGCACCGGTGGGCGCCTGGTGATCGTGCCGTACTACATCAGCCGCGAACCGCAGGAATTCCACCGCTTGCTCTGCGATGAAGGCGTGACGGTACTGAACCAGACCCCGACCGCGTTCCGCCAGCTGTTGCCGATTGCCTGCGCCAGCCCGCGCAGCCTGGCGTTGCGCCAGGTGATTTTCGGCGGTGAAGCATTGGAAGTGGCGAGCCTGCGGCCATGGTTCGAGCGCTTCGGCGACCAGCAGCCAACGCTGGTGAACATGTACGGCATCACCGAAACCACGGTTCACGTGACCTATCGCGCGATCCGCCTGGCCGACCTCGACGGCCAGTTGCAGAGCCCGATCGGCCTGCCGATCCGCGACCTGCGCTGGTACTTGCTCGACAGCCAGTTGCACCCGGTGCCGGTGGGCGTGGCGGGCGAGTTGTACATCGCCGGTGCCGGCCTGGCGCGGGGTTATCACGGACGTTTCGGCCTGACCGCCGAGCGTTTCGTACCGAGCCCGTTCGACGCTTCCCAGCGCCTGTATCGCAGCGGCGACCTGGCGCGCCAGCGTGTCGACGGCAGCATCGACTACCTCGGGCGGATCGACCAGCAAGTGAAGATCCGGGGTTTCCGTATCGAACTGGGCGAGATCGAAGCCGCACTGCTGGCGCAACCGGGCGTGCGTCAGGCGGTGATCAGCGTGCATGTCGGTGACGGTGGTCCGCAGCTATGCGCTTACGTCGTCGCCGAACACACCCCGCATGACCCGATTGGCTGGCGCGACACCCTGCGCGCCGCGCTCAAGGTTGACCTGCCGGATTACATGGTGCCCAGCCACTGGCTGCTGCTCGATGCCTTGCCGCTGACCAGCAACGGCAAGCTCGACCGCAAGGCCTTGCCGCTGCCGGATGTCGAGCACTGGCAGCGTCCGTTCGAAGCCCCCGAAGGCCATCTCGAACAGCAACTGGCCGCGATCTGGGCTGACGTACTGGGCGTGGCGCAAATCGGTCGTCGCGACAACTTCTTTGAATTGGGCGGGCATTCACTGCTCGCCGCCCAGGCCAGTGCCCGTGTGGAACTGGAACTGGGGATCGAGCTGCCGCTGCGCGCGCTGTTCGAAAGCAACGACCTTCAGGCTTATGCCGCCATGGCCGGGCAATACACCCCGACTGACAACGATGCACGTCTGGATGCGCTTGAGTCGCTTCTGGACGAGATGGAGTTCAACTGATGGAACACAGCACTGCCCAGCGTATTGCCACCCGCTTTGCCGGCCTGCCTGCGGACAAACGCCGCGAATTTTTGCAGCGCATGCAGGAGCAAGGCGTCAGTTTCGGCCAACTGCCGATTCCGCCCGCCGCCGAGCCGCAAGCGACTTTCGAACTGTCCTACGCGCAGCAACGCCAATGGTTCCTCTGGCAGCTCGACCCACAGAGCAGCGCCTACAACATTCCTGCCGCGTTGCGTCTGCACGGGTCGCTGAATCTGGCGGCGCTGCAACAGAGTTTCGACGTGCTGCTGGAACGGCACCAGAGCCTGCGCAGCCGTTTCGTCGAGGACGACGGCCAGGTGAGGCAAGCCCTGGCGACCTTCACCACGCTGCCCATCGAACAGCACGATCTGCGCGCCGAGCCCGAGGCGCAGCGCTTCGAACTGGCGATGAAAACAGTCGAAGCGGAGATTGCCCGGCCGTTCGATCTGCAACATGGGCCGTTGTTGCGCGTGAGTTTGTTGCAGCTCGACGCCGAGGACCATGTGCTGGTGCTGACCCTGCACCACATCGTCACCGACGGTTGGTCGATGGGGGTGCTGGTCGAAGAGTTTTCCCGGCTCTACGCCGCCCATTGCCAGGGACAGAGCGCTGAACTGCAAGCACTGCCGATCCAGTATTCGGACTATGCCGCCTGGCAGCGGCGCTGGATGGAAGCGGGGGAGCTGGAGCGTCAACTGGATTGGTGGCGGGAAAAGCTCGGTAACGAGCAGCCGCTGCTGGAATTGCCGACCGATCGTGCGCGTCCGGCGCAACCGAGCCAGCAGGGCGCGCGTCTGGATTTCGCCCTCGACTCAACATTGGCCCGCGGGCTGATGAGCCTGGCCAAACAGCGCGGCGTCACCCCGTTCATGCTCTTGCTGGCAAGCTTCCAGGCCTTGCTCTATCGCTACAGCGGCCAGTCCGACCTGCGCATCGGCGTGCCGATCGGCAACCGCAACCGCGCGGAAACCCGTGGCCTGATCGGCTTCTTCGTCAACACCCAAGTGATGCGCGCCGAACTCGACGGGCGTCTGCCGTTCAGCCAGCTGCTGGAGCAGACCCGAACCGCATCGCTGGATGCCCAGGATTATCAGGACCTGCCGTTCGAACGCCTGGTGCAGGCACTGCAAGGTGAACGCAGCCTCAGCCACAGCCCGTTGTTCCAGGTGATGTTCAACCACCAGCAGGCGAGACCGGCAGCGGTCAGCGGCTTGCTCGCGGGGCTGCGAGTCGAAGCGCTGAACGCCACGGCTCACACCACCCAGTTCGACTTGCAACTGGACACCCAGGAAGAGGGCGACAAGCTGTTCGCCAGCCTGACCTACGCCACCGACCTGTTCGACGCCGAGCGCATCGAGGATCTGGCTCGCCACTGGCGCAACCTGTTGGCCGGTGTATTGGCCAACCCGCAAACCCCGTTGGCGGAACTGCCGCTGCTGGATGCCGATGAGCGCTTGCGCATCCTCGACGACCTCAACGCCACCGCAACGCGTTATCCGGGCGAAGTCTGCGTACAGCGGCATTTCGAAGCGCGTGTGGTGGAAAACCCTGAAGCGACCGCGCTGGTGTTTCAGGGCCGGAGCCTGAGCTACGCCGAACTGAACCTTCGCGCCAATCGCCTGGCCCATCACCTGCGTGCCCAAGGTGTCGGCCCGGAAGTGATCGTGGGGATTGCCTGCGACCGTTCGTTCGAGATGGTGGTCGGCCTGTTGGCGATCCTCAAGGCCGGCGGCGCCTACGTGCCACTGGACCCGGAATACCCGCTGGACCGCCTGGGCTACATGATCGAAGACAGCGGCATTTCGCTGTTGTTGACCCAGCAACATCTGCTGGCGCAATTGCCGACGCCGGACTCGGTGCGCACCCTTTGCTTGCACAGCGATGCCGATTGGTTGAGCGATCTGCCGGGCACTGACCCCTCTAATCTGGCGATTGCCGAAAACCTCGCCTACATGATTTACACCTCCGGTTCCACCGGCAAACCGAAAGGCGCGGGCAACCGCCATGTGGCCCTGCACAACCGCCTGGAGTGGATGCAACACGCCTACAACTTGCAGCCCATGGACCGTGTGCTGCAAAAGACGCCCTTCAGTTTCGACGTATCGGTCTGGGAGTTCTTCTGGCCGCTGATGAAAGGCGCCACCCTGGTCATCGCCGCACCGGGCGAGCACCGCGATCCGCAACGCCTCGCCGCACTGATCGTCGAGCAGGCGATCACCACGCTGCACTTCGTACCGTCGATGCTCTCGGCCTTTATCGCTGCGGACGAAGCGCTGGCCTGCACCTCGCTGACCCGCATCATTTGCAGCGGCGAAGCATTGCCGATGGAGCTGCAACGCCAGACCCTGCGCGCGCTGCCGCAAGCCAATCTGTACAACCTCTATGGCCCGACCGAAGCGGCCATCGATGTCACCCACTGGACCTGTGTGGAAGAGGGCCGCGACAGCGTGCCGATCGGTCGCCCGATCGCCAACCTGCGCACCTTGATCCTCGACAGCGAACTGCAACCCTTGCCGTTGGGCGCGGTGGGCGAGTTGTACCTGGGCGGGGTCGGCCTCGCTCGTGGTTACCACCGCCGTGGCGCGCTGACCGCCGAGCGTTTCGTGGTCGATCCGTTCGGCAGCGGCGAACGTCTGTACCGCACCGGTGACCTGGCGCGCTATCGCGCCGACGGCGCCATCGACTACTGCGGACGCATCGACCATCAGGTGAAGATTCGCGGATTGCGCATCGAGTTGGGGGAAATCGAAGCCCGTCTGCAAGAACATGCCGAGGTGCAGGAAGCCGTGGTGCTGGCCCTCGACGGCCCGAGCGGCAAGCAACTGGTGGCTTACATCGTGCCGCAGGATCGCGCGTTGATCGCCACGGATGCCGCTCAGCAGGGCGCCTGGCGCGAAACCCTGAAAAGTCATCTGCTCGGCACTCTGCCGGACTATATGGTGCCAGCGCAGACCGTGCTGATCGAACAGATGCCCCTGAGCCCCAACGGCAAACTGGACCGCAAACGCCTGCCGGCACCCACCGTGCAGGTCAGCCAACGCGCCTTCGAAGCGCCGCGCAGCGCTCATGAACAGGTGCTGGCGCAGATCTGGCAGGACGTGTTGGGCGTCGAACAGGTGGGTCGTCAGGACAACTTCTTCGAACTGGGCGGCGATTCGATCATCTCGATTCAGGTGGTCAGCCGCGCCCGCCGTGCCGGCCTGAGCCTGCAACCGCGTGACCTGTTCCAGCAGCAGACTTTGCAAGCACTGGCTGGCGTGGTCAAAGAACAAGTCGCCCCGCTGGCGCAACAAGGGCCGGTGGACGGTGTGCAAAAACTCACGCCGATCCAGCGCTGGTTCTTCGAAGAGCCGATCCCGCAACGCGCGCACTGGAACCAGGCGGTGTTGCTGGTGCCACGGGAAACCCTTGACCTGCCGCGCCTGCAAGGCGCCTTGCAACGGCTGCTCAAGCAACACGACGCGCTGCGTTTGCGCTTCAGTCAGGTTGATGGCCAGTGGTCGGCCCGCTATGTCGGCGCCGACAGTGCCGATGTCATCGACATGCTCTGGACCGCCCGCGTCGCCAGTGATGCCTCGCTGGAGTCGGTGTGCGATGAAGCCCAGCGCAGCCTCAGCCTGCAAGACGGGCCGCTGCTGCGGGTGGCGTTGATCGCCCAGGCCGATGGTTCGCAACGTTTACTGCTGGTGATTCACCACTTGGCGGTGGACGGTGTGTCGTGGCGGGTGTTGCTGGAAGATTTGCAGGCCGCCTACCAGGGCCAGGAACTGCCACCGAAAACCAGCGCCTTCCAGGTCTGGGCCGACAAGCTCGACGCTTATGCACGCTGCGAAACTGCCACTAATGAATTGAGCTGGTGGCAAAGCCACTTGGACGGCGCCAGTGACTCACTGCCAGCGGCCAACGCCCAGGCCAGTCAGGCCGGACATTTACGCCAAGGCGTCAGTATCGGTCTGGACCGCGAACAAACCCGCCAGCTGCTGCAGCAGGCCCCGGCGATCTACCGCACCCAGGTCAACGACCTGCTGCTGACCGCACTGGCTCGCACCCTCAGCCGCTGGACCGGCGATCAATCGGCACTGATTCAACTCGAAGGCCACGGCCGTGAAGAGCTGTTCGACGACATCGACCTGACCCGCACCGTCGGCTGGTTCTCCAGCCTGTTCCCGGTGCGCCTGACACCGACCGCCGACCTGGATGGCTCGATCAAGGCGATCAAACAGCAATTGCGCGACATCCCCGGCAAGGGCCTGGGCTACGGCCTGTTGCGCTACCTGGGCGATGCCACGGCGCAAGCGGCGCTGGCCGCGTTGCCACAGGCGCGGGTCACCTTCAACTACCTCGGCCAGTTCGACCAGAGCTTTGCCGAAGATGCACTGTTCACGCCGGCAAAAGAGTCCAGCGGCGCCGCGCAATCGGTGGACGCACCATTGCCGAATTGGCTGTCGGTGGACGGTCAGGTCTATGGCGGCGAACTGAAACTGGACTGGACCTTCAGCCGCGAATGCTTCGACCGTCGCGAGATCGAAACCCTGGCTGCGGATTTTCGCAGCGAGTTGCTGGCGCTGATTGAACACTGCCTGAGTGACGGCGCGGGCGGCGTGACCCCGGCGGATTTCCCGCTGGCGCGTTTGAGCCAGGCGCAACTCGATGGCCTGCCGGTGAAGCCTGCGCAGATCGAGGATCTGTACCCGCTGTCGCCGATGCAGGCCGGTCTGTTATTCCACAGTTTGTACGAGGCGGATTCCGGCGCGTACGTGAACCAGCTCAGCGTCGAAGCCCGTGGCCTCGACGCCGAACGCCTGGGCCGCGCCTGGCAAGCGGTGCTCGACAGCCACGCGATCCTGCGTAGCAGTTTCCACTTCCCTGAAGGTTTCGAGGCGCCGGTGCAACTGGTGCATCGTCACCTGCAATTGCCGATGACCTGCCTCGACTGGCGTGGCCGCGCGGATCAGGCCCAAGCCCTGGCGCAACTGATCGACAGCGAACGCCTGCAGCTTGATTCGACCCGCGCACCGCTGATGCGCCTGACCCTGGTGCGCCTCGACAACGAACGCCAGCAACTGATCTACACCCACCATCACCTGTTGCTCGATGGCTGGAGTAATTCGTTGCTGTTAAGCGAAGTGCTGCAACGTTATGCCGGGCAAACCGTGCCGGCGCCAACCGGGCGTTTCGCCGACTACATCGGCTGGTTGCAACGCCAGGATGCCGAGGCTGACGAGCTGTTCTGGCGTGGGCAACTGGCGAGCCTTGATAACCCGACGCTGCTGGCCGAGAGCCTGAGCCTCACTAACCCGTCGGACACAGCATTCGCCGACCATCACCAGACCTTCGACGTGGCCACCAGCAAGCGTTTCAGCGACTTTGCCCGCCAGCAGAAAGTCACCCTCAACACCCTCGTTCAAGGTGCCTGGGCACTGCTGCTGCAACGCTACAGCGGTCAACGCAGCGTGGCGTTCGGCGCGACGGTGGCGGGGCGCCCGGTGGACTTGCCGGGAGCCGAAAGCCAACTTGGCCTGTTCATCAACACCCTGCCGGTGATCAGCAGCCCGGACGCCGTGGAAAGCGTCGAGCAATGGTTGAGTCGTTTGCAGGCGCAGAACCTGGAATTGCGTGAACACGAATTCACCGCGCTGGGCGACATTCAGCGCTGGGCCGGACGCGCCGGTGAGCCGCTGTTCGACAGCCTGCTGGTGTTCGAAAACTTCCCGGTGGCCGAGGCGTTGCAACAGGGCGCGCCGGCGGGCCTGAGCTTCCAGGTCCCGCAGAACCACGAGCGCACCAACTTCCCGCTGACCCTGGCGGCCACCGCCGAAAGCCAGCTCAGCCTGAACTGGAGCTACCAGTGCAGCCACTTCAGCAGCGATGCGATTGCACGGATGAGCGAACACCTGGCCGCGCTGCTGAGCGCCATGGTCGCTGCGCCACAGGCGGCCTTGAGTGAGCTGGACCTGCTGACCGCACCGGAACGTGCGCAACAGTTGATCGAATGGAACCCGGCGTTTACCGCAGAGCAGAATCCGCTGTGCGTGCATCAGTTGATCGAAGCCCAGGCCGACATTCGTCCGCACGCCACCGCACTGATCTTCAACGACCTGGAACTGAGCTTCGACCAACTCAACCGCCGCGCCAACCAGTTGGCCCATCGCCTGCGCGCACTGGGCGTCGGCCCGGAAGTGCGGGTCGGCCTGGCGATGCAGCGAACGCCTGCGATGATCGTCGGCCTGCTGGCGATCCTCAAGGCCGGCGGCGCCTACGTACCGCTGGACCCGGCCTACCCGGCAGAACGCTTGCGTTACCTGATGGAAGACAGCGGCATTTCACTGCTGATCAGCCAATCCTGGCTGCGGGAAAAACTGCCGTTGCCACAGGGGCTGTCGGTGCTGGAGATTGACCGCGAGCCTTTGGCGTCCATGGCGGACTCCAACCCGGTCAACCTGACCTGCGGCGAAAACCTCGCCTACCTGATCTACACCTCGGGCTCCACCGGCCGGCCCAAAGGCGTCAGCGTGGCCCACGGCCCGCTGGCCATGCACTGCGTGAAGATTGGCGAGTTGTACGGCATGACCCCGGACGACCGCGAACTGCAGTTCGCCTCGATCAGCTTCGACGGCGCCCACGAGCGCTGGCTGACACCGCTGGTGTTCGGCTCGGCGGTCATGCCCCGTGACGACGAGTTGTGGAGCGTGGAGCGCACCTGCGCCGAGATCGAAAAACACGGCATCACCATCGCCTGCTTCACTCCGACCTACCTGGGGCAGATCGCCGATTTCATGGGTGAAGCCGGGCGTGACCTGCCGATCCGTTCCTACACCCCGTGCGGTGAGGGGATGGCCAAGCATGCGTTTGACGAAGTGCAACACGTGCTGCAGCCCAAGCGCCTGATCAATGGTTATGGCCCGACCGAAACGGTGATCACGCCGTTGATCTGGCTGGCGTATCCAGACACCGAATTCGACTCGGCCTTCATGCCCATCGGCCGGCCGGTCGGCAACCGCAGCGCCTACATTCTCGACGGTGGCTTGCAGCCGTTGCCGGTCGGCGTGGCGGGCGAATTGTACCTGGGCGGCGAAGGCGTCGCCCGTGGCTACCACCAGCGTCCTGACCTGACTGCCGAACGCTTCGTGCCCGATCCGTTCGTGCCGGGCGGTCGCCTGTATCGCAGCGGTGACCTCGCACGGTTCCGTGCCGATGGCGTGGTCGAGTACCTGGGGCGTATCGACCAGCAAGTGAAGATTCGCGGCTTCCGTATCGAACTCGGCGAAATCGAAGCCTGCCTGGTCGAACACCAAGGCGTGCGTGAAGCCTTTGTGATCGACCGTGAAGGCCCGGCGGGCCGTCAGTTGGTGGGCTATGTGGTGCCACGCGATCCGCTGGCTGACGAGCAGGAACTGCGTGGCGCGTTGACGACGCACCTGCGCAGCCGTCTGCCGGCGCACATGCTGCCCGCGCATCTGATGTGCCTGGCGGCGTTGCCGCTGACGCCCAATGGCAAGCTGGATCGTCAGGGTTTGCCGGTACCTGAAGCGACTCGCCAGCGTCAGGATCAGGTGGCAGCCGCGTCGCCCGCCGAAGCGCTGTTGGTGGAGATCTGGCAGGAACTGCTGGGCCTGGAGTCGGTGGGGGTCACCGAGAACTTCTTTGAGCTGGGTGGCGATTCGATCATCTCGCTGCAAGCGGTGAGCCGTGCCGGGCAGCGCGGGCTGGTGTTCAGCCCCAAGCAACTGTTCGAGCAGCAGACCATTCGTGCCCTCGCGGCAGTGGCCAACAGTCGTGAAGACGCGCTGGTCGAAGCACCGAAAGTCGAAGCGTTTGCGCTGGTGCAGCACGTCGACGTGGCCGCGCGCGCAGGCCTGCAAGACCTGTATCCGCTGTCGCCGATGCAGCAGGGCATGCTGTTCCACTGCCTCGATTCACCGGAGCTCAACCCCTACGTCAACCAGTTGAGCGTCGAGGTGGAAGGTTTGCAGGTGCCGCGTTTCCGCGCGGCCTGGCAGGTGTTGATCGAGCGTCATGAGGTGCTGCGCGCGGCGTTCCGCTGGCGCGATGGCTTGGCTGACCCGTTGCAGGCGGTGTTTGCCGAGGTCGAGTTGCCGATTGAAGAACTCGACTGGCGTAACCGCACGGACACCGAACAGGCGCTGAGCGAACTGGCCGCCGCCGAACAGGCCAAGGGCTTCGACCTGAGCTGTCCGCCGCTGATGCGCTTCATCCTGGTACGCCTGGGTGAAGCGCGGTACCAGATGATCTGGATCTACCATCACCTGCTGCTGGACGGCTGGAGTGCTTCGCGCCTGTTGGGCGAGATGCTGCGCCTGTACCACCACGACAGCCTGCCGGCGTTGACCGGTCGTTACGCCGACTACATCGCCTGGCTGCAACGCCAGGACGGTGCGCAGGCCGAAGGCTTCTGGCGCGAGCGCCTGGCATTGCTGGAAGCACCGACCATTCTGGCCAAGGCCTCCGGTGCCGCGGGTGTAGGTCACGGCGTTATGTACAGCGACCTTGACGCCGAAGCGACGCGCAAGCTGCACAGCTTCGCCAAGCGTCAGCGTGTGACCCTTAACACGCTGGTTCAAGGTGCCTGGCTGTTGCTGCTGCAACGCCACAGCGGTCAACGCAGCGTGGCGTTCGGCGCGACGGTGGCGGGGCGTCCGACGGGACTGGCCGGTGCCCAGGAAATGCTCGGTCTGTTCATCAACACCTTGCCGGTGATCCAGACCCTCGACCCGCAACAGCCGCTGGGCGAGTGGCTGCGTGAGCTGCAGGATTACAACCTGAGCGTGCGCGACTACGAACACACGCCGCTGTCCGACATCCAGCGCTGGGCCGGGCAGGGTGGCCAAGGTTTGTTCGACAGCATCATCGTCTTCGAGAACCATCCGGTGGACCGCGCCTTGAAAGGTGGCGAAGAGGGCGAGCTGCGCTTTACCGATGTCGGCAGCGGCGGCGTGACCAACTTCCCGATGGACTTGATGGTCAGCGCCAACGACGAAGGCCTGGAAGTTGAGTACCTGTATCTGCGTGACCGCTTCAGCGATGTGGAAGTGGAGCGGATTCGTGCGCAACTTGAAGGTCTGCTGCGGGCGCTGCCTGAAGATGCGGATCGCTCGCTGGGCAACATTGGCTTGCCTGAGGCGCGTTTGAGCCTGCCGCAAGTGTCCACTGACCAGGCGGATTTGCTGCACAGCTTCAACCGGCATGTGATTGCGCAGCCGGAAAAAGTCGCCTTGTTCTGTGAGGATCGCGAAGTCAGTTATTCACAGCTTGAGGCTCAGGCCAATGGTCTGGCGCAACAGTTGATCGCTCGCGGTATCGGTGCGGAAAATCTGGTGGCGGTGGCGTTGCCGCGCTCCGAGCGCACCATCGTGGCGTTCCTCGCGGTGCTTAAAGCCGGTGCGGCGTACTTGCCGCTGGATCTGGCGTATCCGGCTGAACGACTGGCCTACATGCTCAGCGATTCGGCTGCGAGCCTGTTGCTCTGCGACAGCGATCTGGGTGAGCGCCTGCCGCTGGCCGACTGTCCGCCGCGTTTGCTGCTCGATCAGCTGACTGTTGCCGATAATGCCGAGTGCCCGGATTCCGCGCCGCTGCCCGGGCACCTGGCGTACCTGATCTACACCTCCGGTTCCACCGGTCAACCGAAAGGCGTGGCCGTGGGGCGGGGGCCGATCGCCCGGCATTGCCGCGGCATCATCGACCTCTACGAACTGGCCCCGCAAAGCCGCGAACTGCACTTCATGTCGTTCGCCTTCGACGGTGCCCAGGAGCGTTGGCTCAGTGTGCTGTTGGCCGGTGGCAGTCTGGTGATTCGCGAAGACAGCCTGTGGACCCCGGAGCAAACCCTGGAGGTGTTGCATCGCCACAGCATCACCGTCGCCTGCTTCCCGCCGGCGTACCTGCAACAGATGGCCGAAGTGGCCGAACGCCTGGGCAAACCGCCGGCGGTGCAGGTGTACTGCTTCGGCGGCGACGCGGTGCCGGATGCCAGTTTCGAACAGGTCAAGCGTGCACTGCGTCCACAGCGTCTGGTCAACGGTTACGGTCCGACCGAAACCGTGGTCACGCCGCTGCTGTGGCGTGCCGAGGTCAGCGAAACCTGCGATGCGGCTTACGCGCCGATTGGCCGAGGCGTGGCGGGCCGTGGCTTGTACATCCTCGACGCCGACCTTAATCCGTTGCCGGTGGGTGTCAGCGGTGAGTTGTACCTGGGCGGCGACTGCCTGGCCCGTGGTTATCACCAGCGTCCGGGCATGAGCGCCGAGCGTTTTATCCCCGATCCGTTCGAGGCCGGTGGCCGCATGTACCGCACTGGCGACCTGGTGCGCCAGCGTGAGTGCGGCTTGATTGACTACCTCGGACGACTGGACCAGCAAGTGAAGATCCGGGGTTTCCGCATCGAACCGGGTGAGATCGAAGCGCGCCTGCGCGACTGTGCCGGAGTGCAGGATGCTGCCGTGGTGGTGCACGACACGCCGACCGGCAAGCAGCTTGTCGGTTACGTCGTTGCATTGGGCACGGCGGGACTGGACCGCCGACTCAAGGCCGAACTGCAAGCGCAGTTGCCGGATTACATGGTGCCGGCGCGGATCCTGGTGCTGGAGCGCTTCCCGCTGTCGGCCAACGGCAAGATTGATCGTCGGGCGCTGCCGGAGCCGGAATGGGCCATCGGCGGTTATCGCGCTCCGCGTAACGCACTGGAACAGGCGCTGACCGCGATCTGGCAAGACGTGCTTGGCGTGCCGCAAGTGGGCATCGACGACAACTTCTTCGAACTCGGTGGCGACTCGTTGCAAGTACTCAAAGTCATCTCGCGGGTGCGCAGTCAGTCGCATCTGGGCTTCGAATTGAAGCTGCGGGATCTGATGCAGAAACCGTGCATCGCTGAACTGAGTGGCTATCAGGTTGCCGAGACTTCGACTGCGCCGGACCCGTTGCTGGCCTTGAATGGCCGGGTGGCAAACGTGCCGGCGCTGTTCTGCCTGCACGCCGGTTTCGGCACGGTGTTCGACTACGAACCACTGGCCCGTCGCCTGGAAGGTCGGCGCACGGTGTACGGCCTGCAATGCCGGATGCTGCTCGATCCGCAATGGCAGGATGCATCGCTGCTGTCGATGGCTCAGGCCTATACGCAGCGGATTCGCTCACAGCAACCTGAAGGCCCGTATTACCTGCTGGGTTGGTCCTTGGGTGGCGCGTTGACGCAACTGGTCGCCCACGAACTGGAAAACCAGGGGCAGACGGTGGCGTTTGCCGGGCTGGTGGACAGCTATGTGGCGGGCACGGCGGAGGCGGGGGATTGGCGTGAAGATTTGGCGGATTTCCTGAAGTTTGTCCTGGGTCAACCGTCTGAAGAAGCACAGGCGTTGATTGCGCTTAAAGCCATCGGACTGAACGAACGCGAAGGCGCCGCCGCGGTGATCGAAGCGGCCATGCACGTTTCTAATGGCCACGCGGCGTTGGGCGCCAGTGAGCTGACACAGATCTTTGCCACCGGCTCATCACTCAAGCAACTGGCATTGACCCAACGGCAACTGCCGAAAGTGCAGGTCGCGGCACATCGCTGGTGGGTGGCCGGGCGCGAGGATGAACGCCGGGTGTTCGAAGCGCAGGTCGGGCATCACGGGGTGGATCGTCAGTTGACCGGTGGGCACTACGAGTTGCTGCGGGGTGATGAGTTGCTGGATCAGCTGGAGGATTTGCTGGAGCGCCGCTTGGTGACTGCATAACCACACAACCCCTGTGGGAGCGAGCCTGCTCGCGAAGAGGACCTGTCAGTCGACATCAATGTTGGCTGGCAGTCCGCTTTCGCGAGCAGGCTCGCTCCCACAGGTTTCATGCCGGTTTCAAGATTGATTAATGACCTCTTTGTGTAAAAGGACTCCCCCATGGCCGTACTGCCAGAACTTGAAGCTTTCCTCGAACTCGCCGAGTTCGGCCGCCTGACCGGCAAGAGTCGCGCGATGCACGAACAGACCCCGCAACAGGCGCGGATCGACTTCGAAGCATCGTCGGGGTTTCTCGATGTGCCGCTGGAGCACATTGCCTGCGAAGACTTCACCATCGCCGCGCGGGACGACCACAGTCTGGCGGCGCGTCTGTACCGCGACGGCCAGGCAGTCGAAGGGCTGCAACCGGTCATGCTCTACTTCCATGGCGGCGGCTACGTGGTCGGCAGCCTCGATTCCCATGACGCGCTATGCCGTCGACTGGCAGCCCAGGGCGGCTTCGCCCTGCTGACCGTGGATTACCGCCTGGCACCGGAATGGAAATTCCCGACGCCGGTGCAAGACGCCTGCGATGCCGGTAACTGGCTGGTGCGCGAAGGCGCGGCCCATGGCCTGGACGCCACGCGGGTGGCAGTGGCCGGAGACAGCGTCGGCGCGACCCTGGCCACGGTGCTGTCGCTGATCGCCGCGCGCGAACCCGAGGAACTGGCGCTCAGACCCAAAGCCCAACTGCTGGTATACCCCGTCACCGACGCCACCACTCACCGTGCTTCGCACCGCGATTTTGCCGAAGGCTACCTGCTGGAAACCCCGACCCTGGACTGGTTCTACGCCCACTACGGACGCACGCCTGCGGATTTGGCCGAGTGGCGCTGCTCGCCGCTGCTGGCCGACGACCTGTCAGGCATGGCACCGGCGCTGGTGTACCTGGCCGGGCACGACCCGTTGCACGACGAAGGCCTGGCCTATGCCGAGCGCCTGCGGGTGGCGGGGAATGAGGTGACCTTGCTGCAACAGCCGGGCATGACCCATGACTTTTTGCGGATGGCGGGGTTGTTGAGTGAGGTGGAAGGGATTCATGCGCAAGTGGCGGGGTGGGTGCAATCAAGGTTGTGATCTGAAATAACAGAACCGCCATTACTGGATAAGGTGTGGCGGTTTTTTTGTGCCTGGAGTTTGGTCTTATGGTGGCTCGTCAATCGCCTTCGCGAGCAGGCTCGCTCCCACAGGAACAGTGATAACCTTGTGGGAGCGAGCCTGCTCGCGAAGACT
>NZ_JBSVWS010000092.1:0-24162 GCF_054071155.1 Pseudomonas sp. SDO5532_S415
CAGTTGGGTGACAGCCGCGGTTTTTGAACCCCTGTGAGAGCGAGCCTGCTCGCGAAGGCGGTGTGTCAGGCTACTTTAATGGCGACTGGCACACCCTGTTCGCGAGCAGGCTCGCTCCCACAGAAAAGCGCTTCCCACAGGGATGGGGTTGGTCAGAACCGAGTGGTCTGCCTGAGCATCCGCGCCGCCGGCGCATCCGCCGGGCTGACCATCGCATAGTTGTAGCCACCCCCGGACCAATACTCGGCCTGCAACCCGCCATCACTGCGACTGCCCCTGGGCAACAGGAAATTCTTCGGTCCCGGCGGTCGCACGTAGAAGCTGATCTTGTGCCCGCCCTGATCCTCGTACACCACCATCGCCGCGGGCCCTTGCTCGGTGCTGAGCAAGCGCCCGCTCACCGGTTTGAACCCGGCACCGGTGAGGTCGGGCAAGCGATTGGCCTGGGTGAAGTAACGATCGAGCCAACCCTGCATGTCGCCGTCATTCCCAGCCTTGTAGTCCGCCGGCAACAGCCCCTGCTCGGCTATCAGACGGTAAGCCTGCATGGCGTCGGCCATCGGTTGCGCGGCGCTGAGAAGGGTCATTTCCCGGGCCTTCCAGCCGCTGAACCCGCCGACGCTGACGGCGATCAGCAACACCGCGGCGCTGGCCAGGTGGCGTCGGGACTGGCGCTTCATGCGCTGGCGGATCTGCGCCGGATCGAGGTTCGGGTTGGCCGGTTGCTGCAAGGCGCCGCTCAGGGCTGCGCGCAGTTGCTGGGCGTCCTGCTGCCAGGCGCGTACTTGTGCGCAAATCTGCGGGTTGCTGGCGAGAAACGTCTCCACCCGATGTCGGTCGTCGTCGCTGAGCTGGTGGTCGACGTAAGCGTGCAGGTCGCGTTCGCTGGGGGGCATGCTGATCATTTGAGTCTCCGCAGGGCAGGGCGGGTGATTTCGCCATCGCTGAGTTGGCGCAGGGCCTGGCGGGCCCGGGACAGGCGGGACATCACGGTGCCGGTGGGTACGTCGAGAATCTCGGCGACCTCTTTGTAACTCAGGCCTTCCACCGACACCCACAACAGCAGCGCGCGCTGTTCGGTGGGCAATTGATCGAAGGCGTTGAGGGTCGATTGGGCGATCACGCTGCGCTCTACCGAAGGCTGCGCATCGTCGCGCCCGGTAAAGAATTCGAGCATTCGCGCATAGCGTCGGGAGCTTCGGTGAGCATCAAGAAACTGACGATAGAGAATCGCAAACAGCCAGGCGCGCAAATCGCCCTCGACGCGTTTATCTCCCCAACTCGACAGCGCGCGCTCCAGACACGACTGCACCAGATCGTCGGCGCTGCTGGAGTTGCGCGTCAGCGAAACGGCAAAGCGACGCAATCTGGGAATGATTTCTCGCAGTTGTTCGTCGATATCGTTCATGAATTTCTGGTTACTCACTACGCTTTGAACCAGGAAGACGCTTGGCGTGGGAGGTTATTCCACGCCCGAAAAAATAAATACCGCGCCAGGGAATAAACCGTCGCGCGGTTCGTCTGCCTGGTTCTTCTCACTTGTGGCCGATGGCCCTGGAGTCTTTCATGGTAGATCGATCATCACCGCCACCCTTGAGTGCCGCGAGCCTGACGTTACGTCTGGCCGGTATTGCCGTGGTCATCGCCGTCGTGGCCGGAGCGTTTGCCTACGTCAACGGCACCCTGGACCCACAGCGCCTGACGCCGAAAAAACTGATCAATGTGCTGGAAACCAACAACGGCGTGCACCCCGGATTCCGGCGCAATCACTCCAAGGGTGTGTGCGTGATCGGCCATTTCGAGAGCAGCGGCGAGGCACGCAGTTATTCCACCGCACAGGTATTCAACGCGGCGCGCACGCCGGTGGTTGGCCGTTTCGCCTTGCCGGCGGGTAATCCCTATGCGCCGGATAGCGCTGTGCCGATCCGCAGCCTGGCGCTGCGCTTCAATCAGGCCAACGGCCAGCAGTGGCGTACCGGGATGAACAGCATGCCAGTGTTTCCCGTTGGCACGCCTGAGGCGTTTTATCAATTGCAGCAGGCGCAGTCGCCGCTGCCTTCGACCGGCAAACCGGACCCGGCGGCGGTGCCGGCGTTCTTCGGTTCGCACCCGGAAGCCGGGCCGTTTTTGGCCTGGATCAAGACCGCCAAACCCTCAGCCAGTTACGTGACGGAAACCTACAACAGCGTCAACGCGTTTTATCTGGTCAACGCCGCCGGGCAGCGGCAAGCGGTGCGCTGGAGCATGGTGCCGCAGGCGGTGGACGCGCCGGGCGCCACGGCTCCGGAGGGCAGCGATTTCCTCGAGAAGGACCTGGATCAGCGGATCGCCGCCGGCCCGCTGCGCTTTCAGTTGAACATCACCCTGGCCAACCCTGGCGATCCAGTCAACGACGCCAGCAAGGCCTGGCCCGAGGGGCGCAAGGTATTGAACGCCGGCACCCTGGTACTGGAAAAATCCCAGCCGCAACTCAACGGCGAGTGCCGCGATATCAACTACGACCCGCTGGTGCTGCCGGCCGGCATCGAAGGTTCCGACGACCCGTTGCTCGCCGCTCGTTCAGCCGGCTACGCCACGTCCTACCTGCGTCGCACCAGCGAAGTCAGCCAGTTGCCCGCTGCCAAACAGGAGGCCCAGCAATGAGCACTCAACCTAACCATTTCGCTCCCCTGGCGCGCCTGCTGCACTGGCTGATGGCACTGATGATCATCGCCATGCTGTTTATCGGCGCGGGGATGG
Organism: Pseudomonas sp. SDO5532_S415; assembly: GCF_054071155.1. Lineage (NCBI taxonomy): Bacteria > Pseudomonadati > Pseudomonadota > Gammaproteobacteria > Pseudomonadales > Pseudomonadaceae > Pseudomonas > Pseudomonas sp. SDO5532_S415. The sequence goes on from NZ_JBSVWS010000092.1 coordinate 2,740, forward strand.
TCGCCTCGGTGTCCGAACGCCATGAATGGCTGATCAACCTGCACAAGCCTTTGGGTGTGGCGATTCTGTTGCTGGTGATCGTGCGGCTTTTGGTGCGTTTCTCCACGCAACAGCCGCCGTTGCCCGCCGATCTGCCGGGTTGGCAGGCGCTGGCGGCCAAGGCGTCCCATGTGCTGCTGTACGCCTTGATGCTGATTCTGCCATTGCTTGGTTGGGCGATGATTTCCGCGTCCGGTGAACCGGTGATGCTCAGCAGTTCGTTGCAATTGCCCTCGATCGTGCCGGCCGATGCGCAGGTGTTTGCGTTCCTGCGCAAGGCTCATGGGTATCTGGCGTATTTGTTGTTTTTGACGGTGTTGCTGCATTTGGCGGCGGCTTTGTTTCACGGGTGGGTGCGCCGAGATGGCGTGCTCGACAGCATGTTGCGGGGTAAGGATCACAGTTGATCCGCCCCACCGAAATCCATTGTGGCGAGGGAGCTTGCTCCCGTTGGGCTGCGGAGTAGCCCCACAATGCGGTTCGTCAGATGATCCGCAGTGAATGGATTTACGACTGCTGCGCAGCCGAGCGGGAGCAAGCTCCCTCGCCACAGGGTTCCGGGGTTTTGTAGGCCAACGACCTCCACCAATAGATCAAAGCCACGGCGTTAATGCCTGCCCCCAGCAGGCAAACGCCAATCCACCCACCCCAGGCGTACATCGCGGTCGAACCGATGGAACCCAGGGCGCTGCCAATCGAATAAAACACCATGTAACCGGCGGTGAGGCGGCTTTGCGCTTCGGGGCGCACGGCGTAGATCCTGCTCTGGCTGGTGACGTGCACGGCCTGTAACCCCAGATCCAGGGTAATCACGCCGAGCAATAGCGCCCACAGTGACGATTGGGTCAGGGCGATGGGTAGCCAGGAAACCAGCATCAGCAGCAGTGACAATCCGCTGGTCCATTGCCCCAAACCACGATCAGCCAGATGCCCGGCCCGCGCAGCGGCCAATGCACCGGCGGCACCTGCCAGTCCGAACAGGCCGATTTCCGTGTGGGACAACGACAGGGGTGGGGCGCTCAACGGCAACACCATGGGCGTCCATAGCACCATGGCGCTGGCAAACGTCAGCAACGCAAGAATCGCCCGCTGGCGCAACATTGCTTCTTCCTTGAACAGGATGAACACCGAAGCGATCAACGCGCCGTAAGTACTGACAGGTTGGCTGTCCTCATGCCTGGGCAGTACGCGCAACAGCAGCAGCGCCATCACCAGCGTCAGACTTGCCGACAGCATATAAATCGAACGCCAACCGGCCAGGTCCGCCATGCCACCGGCAACCGTGCGCGCGAGCAGGATGCCGACCACGATCCCGCTGGTGACCACCCCAACCACGCGCCCGCGTTGCGTCGCAATCGCCAATGTCGCGGCATACGCCACCAGGACCTGAGTCACAACAGCCAACAAGCCGGTCAAGGTCATGCCGATCAGCAGCCAGGTGCTGTTCGGTGCCAGCGCGATCATCATCAAGGCCAGTGCCGATAACAGGGTTTGCGTGACAATCAGGCGTCGACGGTTGAGCAGATCACCCAAGGGCACCAGCAGCAACAGGCCCGCTCCGTAACCGACTTGCGTCAGCGTGACGACGATGCCGACGATGCCGACGATGCCGACGGTGGCGGGGTCCATGGCAAAAGCCTCGGCCATGGCGTCGAGCGGTGGTTGTGGGTAGTAAACGTTGCCGCCCGCTCACTCTGGCTCCGCGCACCTGTCAACTTTGACAGTATCGTTCCCCAAAAAAAGCACGTTCAATGCTCACAGACTGCAGTGGCCCCGGACGAGGCCAGTCGAACAGTACTGATCGTGTCATTCAGGGAGACGAACCATGTTCAACACTGCAGGTGTGCGTTCCATGTGGCGTGTTTTTTTTGCGCTTTCGGTTGTGCCGTTGGTTGGATTGCTTGGTGCTTGTACGCATGCACCGACGGCTGACCCTGGTAAACCGGAAAATTGGGTTGTTGAGAATGTTGCCAGCAAGTCCACGGCCGAACTATATGCGGAGTGGGTCAAACCGGCTGTTTTTGAACGTTCAAGTTCAAAGGTTATTAATGGATATACCGTCGAAAGTGGAAAGTTGCGGATGCCGGATAAATCCGAAGGTGCATTAGTGACGGTTCGTTCGCCCGATGGTGGGTTGACCGCCTTTATCAATAAACCGGAAAAGTCCGGTTCATTGCACGTTGACAGCAAGGGAGCAGGCCGCTTCATTCCTGAGTCTGACACTGATAGAGATATTGAGGATGCTGTTCCCAATCCGAATGAAAAGGTCGCTACGGCACCTGTGAAATCGACCAGCGCGGAACCCTTGGTTGTTGAGATATTGATGGGGTATTCCAAGGCGGGAGTAGTTCGGGCAGGCGGAGATGCGATGGCCGATGCGTTGGCTAAAATTGAATACGTTAACCTGGCCCTTCGCAATTCACTGGTGGCGAATGTTTTATTCAAGTTGGTTGGTATCCAGATTGTGGAGCAGGATCAACAGATCACTGAGGATACTCTTAATAAACTGCCAACGATTTTCGCTTTGGGAATAGCCAGGTTTAATCCAGATGTGTTCTATGGCAACTTTGCATCTTTCGCGCCGGGAGGACCCGCCGGAATAGCCTGGAGGCCCGGTCGTTTTGGCATAACGATTTCACATAGCTTTCCGACATTCGCTCATGAACTTGGGCACAATGCAGGTAGTCTTCACTGCCATGATGGGACTAACAGTTACCGTTTTGGCTATTTCAATGGAAAGTCAGGGAGTCTTTTATGCGGCGGAAATCGTCAAGCTTACTATTCGAACCCCAATGTCAAAGACGAACACGGTCTGCCTCGCGGGAATGCTGTTACTGCCGATACGGCGCGTGTCTGGCGTGAAAATGCTCAACGACTGTCGTCCTATACCCCACCTTCACCTTATGCAAATTTATCTGCAAATATCATTGGACCATCTCCTGACGCCAATTATTCCATTGGTTGTTTGAAAGGTACTGTCATGTCAGGAAGGGGGCACGAAGGAAGAATGAATTCTGGTTCAGCCAATTATTTGTGTGTGCTGCCAAAAGTCGGTTCAGTTACCGCCAGCTTGACACAACAGGTTTGGAGTGGATGGGGACATACGGATGTCTCTTGCCCGGCAAACTCGGTATTGAACGGCATCGAACAAAAAGGAGTTCAATTGCGAGCCGGTTGCACGAAGTTGGTTGCTTCAGGCTCTGCCGTTACTGTCAGATATGCAGGTTCTCATGGGAATTTTGACGAAGGAAACCATCAGTTTGCCTGCCCGGTGGGGCAATACATCACATCGATTAGATCGACCGGGCCATCGGGGGAATTCAAGGCATATGATTGTGCGACTCTTCACTGAGTTGGATGCAGGACGAGATTTCAATTGCTGACTTGATGCCCCTGTGTAAGACATGACTTCTCTCGAGGTCATGTCTTACACAGCTCTGCGATCTCGATCAGCGCAACGCGTCGACCATCTCGGCAACAGTGGTCAACACATCCTTCCCCAACTGCTTCGAACGCTTGCCCGACCAGCCGGTCTCCGCGTTCGGGTGGTCGTCATGATCCTTGAACGGCATTTCCAGGGTCAGCGACAGGCAGTCGTACTTCTGGCCAACGGCGTTGCAGGCCAGGGTCATGTTGGCCTGGCCCGGTTCGTCTCGGGTATAGCCGTGCTTGGTCTGGAAGTCCTTGGTGGTTTTCTTCAGGTGGCTGCGGAAGTGCTCTTCGAGTTTTTCGATCCGTGGCGTGTAACCCGGATTACCTTCGCAAGCGGCGGTGAAGACGTGGGGGATTTCCTCGTCGCCGTGGATGTCGAGGAACAGGTCGACGCCGTACTTTTCCATCTGCTGCTGGACGAAAAAGACTTCCGGGCTGATCTCCGGGCTGGCGCTCTGCCAGGCACGATTCAGGTCCTGGCCCATGGCGTTGGTGCGCAGGTGGCCGTGGAAAGCACCGTCCGGGTTCATGTTCGGCACCAGGTACAGGTCGGCGCTGGCCAGCAGTTTGTTCAGTACCGGGTCGTCGTGTTTTTCCAGGCGTTCGATGACGCCTTCCATGAACCACTCGGCCATGTGTTCGCCCGGATGTTGCTGGGCAATCATCCAAACCTTGCGCCGGCCTTCGGCACCGGTGCCTTTGCGCAGCAACTGAATGTCGCGACCCTCAACGCTCTTGCCAGTGGCCAGCAGTTCAGTGCCGGCCTTGGTCAGTGCTTGCTCGATCAGCCAGTCGTGGCGGCCACGGCTGTAGGGTTCGAAGTAGGCGAACCAGGCGTGGGTTTGCGTGGCTTCAAGGCAGAAACGCAGGCAGTCGCCTTCGAAGATGGTCGGCACCTGGAACCAGTTGACGTGATCGTAGGAGGCTCTGGCCTGATAACCGTCCCAGGCCTTGTTGTACGAAGACTGGCTGGCATTGTTCAGACGAAACCAGTGCTCCTGGCCGACATGCAGGCCGCTGGCCTTGAAGTGGAACCATTGAAAATGGCTGCTTTTGGTATCGGGACGGATGGCCAGCAGGGGTTTGAGCGGGTCGCTGACATCGATCACCTGGATGTTGCCGCTGTCGAAGTTGGCACTGATGTCGAGAGTTTTAGCCACGGTCAGGGTTCCTGATTAAGATTTTTATGGCGGCTACTTTACACGCAAGAGAAGGGGGCTGGCAGCGGAGAAAAATCGTTTCACCGGCCATGCCGAAGTTTGGCTTCGCGGCTCGAAATTCACCTTCACTGCATTGCCACTGGCCGTGTTACTGCCCGCACCGTTTTGTGGCGCTTTGGTTACACCCTGGTTCATTTCAACTCGTTCCCGTCCGGCCCCCATGGCGACTATCGGCCTTCCTGATTTCAGCTAAATCAATTCAATCAAAGACCTGCACGCTCTGCGCCGAACCTGGCACGCAATGTGCTTTTTTTGGCTTTATGGATAATTGGATACAAAAATACAAAAGGTGCACCCGATGAAATTCGCCCCTGTCTACGCCGAGCGCCAGCCCGTTACCGCCGAGGAGGAGGCTTACAACTTTCTCCTGGAAGCCATCTGCAAAGGACGTTACCGCACCGGTGAGCGGCTGATTGCCGAGGACATCGCCGGGGAAATCGGCATGAGCCGCATGCCGGTGCGTGAAGCGTTCCGGCGTCTGGATGCCGACGGCCTGGTGACGCTACGGCCAAACCGCGGCGCCATCGTGCGCGGCCTGAACATCGAGGAAATGCGCGAAGTGTTCGAGATGCGCAGCGCCCTTGAAGGCCTGGCCATTCGAGTTGCGGTGACGAAAATCACCGAGCGTCAATTCAGTCATCTGAAGCGCTTGCTCGATGAGATGGACGACTATCGCGAAGACGGCGCCGAGTGGGTCAGCCGCCATCGCGCCTTTCATGAATACCTGTGCAGCCTGAGTGAACGTCCGCGCCTGATGCGGCAGATTTCGGCGCTGTATTCGGTGATCGAGCCGCACATGCGCCTGTGGCTGCAACACGCCGACAAACCCCGCAGCGCCCGGGACGAACACGCCTCGATCATCGACGCACTGCGTTCGGGCGACCCGGACAAAGCCGCCGCCGTAGTGTGCGAGCACATCGAGGGCACCATTCCGCGACTTATTCAGTTTCTCGAAGCCCACCAATAGAAGAACAACCAGCCAACTGGAGTCATGCACCATGCACAAGCCTTGCGCGTTAGTTGCCGTGTTCACCTTGAGTCTGTGTTCGCAATGGGCGCTCGCCGCCCCCGAGTTACCCGAGCGACTGAGCAAGAGCGAGAAGATCGTCTATTGCTCCGGCATGGACTCGCCACCGCTGGTGTCGTTTGACATGAAGCAGAAACCGGTCGGGCTGCAGGTCGACATGGGGGAAGCGATCGCCAAGCGTCTGGGGGACAAGAAGGTCGAATGGCGCATCTCGCCCTTCGCCGGATTGATCCCGGCACTGCTGGCGCAGCAGTGCGACATGATCGTCGATCAGTTGTTCGATAAACCCGAACGCCGCGAGGTGATCGACATCGTCAACTTCATGTATTCCAGCCAATCGATCGTGGTGCCCAAGGGCAATCCGAAAGCGGTGAGTACCCTGGAGGACCTTTCCGGGCTCAAGGTCGCGGTCAGTAACGGTTCGACCATCCGTGTGCTGCTGGGCAAGGAAAACGAGAAGCTCGAAGCGGCTGGCAAGGCGCCGATGAAACTGGTGGTGTACAACGTCGATGCCGACGCCTTTCAGGCCTTGCGCATCAATCAGGTGGATGCCTTCGGTACCACGGTCGAGTCCGCCGGACATTATCAGCAACTGGCCCCGGACCTGTTCCAGTCGGCAGTACCGGCGTTCAATCGCATCCTCACCGGTTTTGGCGTGCGCAAGAGCGATCCACAGCTGACAGTGGCCTTGACCGAAGTCCTGCAAGGCATGCGCGCCGACGGCAGTTACGCCGCGCTCCTCAGTAAATGGCATGTCGACAGCGACAAACTGGACTGAGGGCAAACCTGATGAACTTCAATTGGGATGTGTTCTGGCAGTACCTGTTGCAGCCCAGCGATGTGTACCTGACGGGGCTGTGGCTGACCTGCCTGATCAGCGTTTCGGCGATGTTGCTCGGTTGCGTCCTGGGGCTGATCGCCGCGCTGATGAAGCTGTCGAGCAACCCGCTCTTGCAGTATCCGGTGCGCTTTTATGTCTGGCTGATGCGCGGTACGCCACTGCTGGTACAGATCGTTTTTCTGTACACGGCATTGGCGGCGGGGGGCATTTTCCGCTTTGAGGACCTGGACCTTGGCTGGATCGTCGTGCCCGGCAACATTCAGGCCGCGATCATCGCGTTGGGACTGAATGAAGGCGCGTACATGGCCGAGATCATCCGTGCCGGTATCGGCGCGGTGGACAAGGGGCAGTACGAAGCCGGGCGTTCATTGGGCATGACCTTTCCCAAGCTGATGCGGCGTGTCGTGTTGCCACAGGCGTTCCGGGTGATCGTGCCGCCGCTGGGCAACGAGTTCAACGTGATGCTGAAAAACACCACGCTGGTCAGCGTCATCGGGGTTCAGGAGCTGCTGCTCAGTACGCAAATGGTGACGTCGGCGACCTTCAGGGTGTTCGAGTTGTATCTGGTCGTGGCTATTTACTTCCTGGCCTTGACCACACTCTGGGGCTTTTTCCAGCGCTGGCTCGAAACCCGCTTCGGTCAGTCGGACCGTCCGGCGCCGGCGGCCAGCCGGATGTTCGGGCGCAACACCATGAAACTGTTGAGGGGGCGTTGAGATGGCACACATGAGTGAAGAACTGGTCATCGAAGCGCTGGATATTCACAAGTCCTTCGGTGACCTGGAAATACTCAAGGGCATTTCCCTGCAAGTGCGGCGCGGTGAAGTGGTGGTGTTGATCGGTGCCTCCGGGTCCGGCAAAACCACCTTCATCCGCTGCATCAACCTGCTGGAAGACATTCAGTCCGGGCAGATTCGCGTCGCCGGTCAGCCGATGGGTTATCGCACCCGCGCCGATGGCAGCCTGGCCCGCGACTCGGAGCGCAACATCGCTCGCCAGCGGCGGGACATCGGCATGGTGTTTCAGCGCTTCAATCTGTTCCCGCATATGACCGCCCTGGAAAACATTATCGAAGCACCGATCCATGTGCTGGGCGTGCCGCGCGCGGCGGCGGTGGAGCAGGCGCGGGCACTGCTCAAGCGGGTAGGGTTGGCGGAGAAGGCCGATCACTATCCATCGATGTTGTCCGGTGGCCAGCAACAGCGGGTGGCCATTGCCCGGGCGCTGGCCATGAAGCCCCAGGCGATGCTGTTCGACGAACCCACCAGCGCCCTTGATCCGGAGACGGTGGGTGAAGTGCTGCAAGTGATGAAGGAACTGGCCGAAGAGGGCATGACCATGGTCGTGGTGACCCACGAAATGGGTTTCGCCCGCGAGGTGGCCGACCGGGTGGTGGTGCTCGATCAGGGCGAGCTGATCGAGCAAGGCCCGCCCGAACAGATCTTCAGCCAGCCCAGTCATGCCCGTACGCGGGCGTTTCTCAGTCGCGTGTTGTGAACCCGTCAAAAATCTTTGTGTGAGTCTGCCATGTTCAAATTTTCCGCCCATGAATACCCCTACGCCTCACAACGTCAAAGTGTCTTCGCCAAACGCGGCATGGTCGCCGCCTCTCAGCCATTGGCCGCCGAAGCAGGCATCGAAATCATGCGGCGCGGCGGTAACGCTATCGATGCGGCCATCGCCACGGCCGCGGCGCTGACCGTGGTTGAACCCACCGGTTGCGGCATCGGCGGCGATGCCTTTGCGCTGGTCTGGACGCAAAACAAGTTGCACGGCTTGAACGCCAACGGCGCGGCCCCCCAGGCCTTGAGCATCGAGGCGGTGAAAGCCGCCGGTCATGACAAGATGCCTTTGCATGGCTGGACGCCGGTGACGGTTCCGGGCTGTCCGTCTGCCTGGGCGGAGCTGTCCACGCGTTTCGGTCGACTGCCCTTTGCCGATTTGCTGCAACCGGCCATCAGTCTGGCGCGGGAGGGTTTTCCGGTGTCGCCGGTGGTTGCCCTGCAATGGCAGACCGCGCTGGAGGATTTCAGCCAAGATAACAGCAGGGATCGCAGCGACGTGCTTGAGAGCTGGTTCGACACCTTTCTGATTGACGGCCGCGCGCCCCGTGCCGGTGAACTGTTCCGCAACCCGGCCCAGGCACGCACCTTGAGTGAACTGGCAGTCACCGGTTGCGAGAGTTTCTATCGTGGCGCCCTGGCGCAACGGCTGGATGCGCACTCGCGGGCCACGGGCGGCTATTTGCGCGCCAGCGACCTGCAGGATTACCGCGCGCAATGGGTGGACCCGATCAAGGTCAACTATCGCGGTGTCGATGTCTGGGAGATTCCACCGAGCGGCCAGGGACTCGTGGCATTGATGACCCTGAAGATTCTCGAGGGCTTCGATTTCGATCACCGTGACAGCCAGCAAACCTGGCACCGTCAGCTCGAAGCCATGAAACTCGCTTACTGCGATGGCTTGCACTACATCACGGACCCGGAACATATGCGGGTCGCCGTGGACGACTTGCTGAGCGACCGCTATGCGGTCCATCGCCGGGCGCAGATCGGCGAACGGGCCGTGGCGCCGCAGCCGGGCGATCCCCACGCCAGCGGCACCGTGTACCTGGCCACCGCCGACGCCGAAGGCAACATGGTGTCCTTCATCCAGAGCAACTATCACGGCTTCGGTTCCGGCGTGGTGTTGCCCGACAGCGGTATCGCCCTGCAAAACCGGGGTGAAGAGTTCAGTCTTGATCCCGCGCATTCCAATTGCCTGGCGCCGGGCAAAAAGACCTTCCACACCATCATTCCCGGGTTCCTCAGCAAGGACGGAGAGGCGATGGGACCCTTCGGTGTGATGGGCGGTTACATGCAACCGCAAGGGCACGTGCAGATGGTGATGAACCTGGTGGATTTCGGGCTCAACCCGCAAGCGGCCCTCGATGCGCCGCGCTGGCAATGGCTGGGCGGACTGAAGGTCGGTATTGAGCAGGACGCTTCGCGAGACATGGCGGCGGCATTGGCTCGGCGTGGGCATGAGGTCGAGGTGGCTTGCGATCTCACCAGTTACGGTCGCGGGCAAATCATCCTGCGCGACCCTGAAACCGGGGTGCTTTGTGGCGGGACCGAGCCGCGAACGGATTCGCATATTGCTGTGTATTGAGGGGAGAGAGGGGCGGCAAGGGCATTCGGTCTTTGCCTGCCTTGCAGCGATGGATCATCGCCGGGGACAAGTCGCGGACGAAGGAAAAACGGGGGGCGTCCTCCCTGACGCTGACGCAGCTTAGAGATTATGCGATTGATTCTCAAGTGCTATTTGCCATTAGTTTGCCTTAATGATTAAAGGCTTCACTTGCCAACAAATATTCTTTTGATATCATCCGCGCCATCGAATTTGCGGCACCTACAGACTTCATTAGCCTGAAGCCATAAGCCAGAAAACTGGCAAAAAAAAGACCCGGCAAAAAGCCGGGTCAAAAACCGTGATTAGCCTGATGAGGAGATAGTCCAGGAGACCGACCTAAGGTCCCTGGTCCATCGACTGATCTCGCGACCAGCTGATGCAATAATAATCATTCTCGTTTGCAAGTCAAATGATTTTATCTGCGCGATTGGAAAATTCTTTCCCGTCCTCTCTTTTTTGCACCTTCGCTTCAAAGTTCTGATATCTCTCCAGTGACCGATCCACCATGGCCTTGGCCATGTCGATCATATGCACCGTCGAAAATGCCAGGTCCCGGTTCGTTCCCTGCAGATGACTGGCTGACTCGCAGGCCGTGGCGGCGGCGCATCGCAGCAGGTCCGTGGCATGGACCAGTGCCTCCTCGCAGCTGATGTTGCGGTTCACATCAAAGAAACGTGCCTCGACCACTTCCTCTGAAACAGCCGGTTTCAGGTAGTAGTCCAATGCCCGCTGGGCAGCGGCCGAACCTTGGGGCGAGGTGAGGGAGGTGTCGATTTGCATATCAGGCAATTCGTTGGCGGGTTGGGTCATGGTGATGGCAAGCTCCGTGATAGATTCAGATCCGTGAAGTCATCCTAGTACGATCTGTATTTGTGACCATAATTTAAATACTACAATTTGTGTTTTGATGGCCGGAGTCCACCACGTATCGTGCCGCCCATGGATAAATGGATTGAATTGGTCAAGGCCAAGATGAGTGAGCTCAAAGTCACTCAAGAAATACTCGCCGACCGCCTCGGGATGTCCCAGGGCGGCGTGGGTCACTGGCTGAATAAACGTCGCGAGCCTGGCGTGGAAAACATGAACCGGGTGTTGAAGGCGCTCGGCATGGACTTTCTCGAAGTGGCTTTGGTCATTCGCGAGCCTTCGGACTCACAGGAAGACGGGATTTCCCTGACGCAGAAGTACAATCCGTACTTCCGCTACCCGGTCAGTGACTGGCGGGAAACCGGAGAAGTCCGCGATGGGGAGCTGGCACAGTATCGTTTCGAACTGTCCGACTATCACGCTCAGGGCGCGGCCTTCTGGTTGACGGTCACGGGCGATGCGATGACCGCACCCAGTGGCCTGAGCATCGCCGAGGGCATGTTGATCCTGGTGGACCCGGATGTGGAAGCCGTACCTGGCAAGCTGGTGATCGCGCAATGGCCCAGCAGCAGCGAGGCGATTTTTCGCAAATTGATCGAAGAGGGCGGGCAGCGTTACCTGGTCCCGCTCAATCCGACGTATCCGAAAGCCCTTTACACCCAAGAGTGCCGGATCATCGGCGTGGTGGTTCAGGCGACAGCCAAATTCTGATCAGAACGCCCCTTGGGGGCGTTCTTCATTTCACGCCTCTTCCAACTCGACCAGCGCACTGCCTTCGCTGACCATTTCGCCTTCCTGGCAATACAGTGCCTTGATCACACCGGCATGGGGCGCGCGAATGCTGTGCTCCATCTTCATCGCTTCGAGTACCACCAGTTGTGCCCCGGCCTCGACCGTTTGCCCGGCTTCCACCAGCACGCGCACGATGCTGCCGTTCATGGGGGCGGTCAGCCCGCCGTGATGGCTGTGACTGGCCTCGACGGCGCTGATCGGGTCGTAGGACTCGATGCGGCGCAGTTCACCTTCCCATTGCAGATAAACGAAGTCACCACGGCGGATAGCCCGATGCTGGCGGCGCACGCCGTCGTGCTCCGTCAGCAAATGCTCGCCTTTGAGCTGTGCGCTGCGGGCATTGGCGGCGCCCAACGTCAATGCGCGGTCCTGGCCTTCACAACTCAGGTGCAGGGTGATTTCCGTCGGCAGGCCAGCCCGAAAACCATTGCTGTTGGCCCAAGGCGAACTTGGATCATCGGCGCGCGGTGAACGCGGCTGGCTCTGGGCAAACGACTGGGCGGCGGCTTGCCAGAACTCATCGCTGAGCTCGGCCGGTGCAGGCAGCAGTTGTTCCTGATAGCGCGGAATGAACCCGGTATCCAGTTCCGCCGAAGCAAACGCCGGATGCGCAATGATCCGGCGCAGGAAGTTGATGTTGGTCTTGAGCCCGCCGATGGCGAACTCGTCCAGCATGCTCAGCAGTCGCAAGCGCGCCTGTTCACGGTCCTCGCCCCAGGCAATCAGTTTGCCGAGCATCGGGTCGTAGAACGGCGAAATCTCGTCGCCTTCCTCGACACCACTGTCCACGCGACGACCCGCACCCGGCGCGGATTCGCGGTACAACTCCAGACGCCCGGTCGCCGGCAGGAAGTCGTTGCCCGGGTCCTCGGCATAGAGCCGCACTTCAATCGCATGGCCGTTCAGCGGCACCTGATCCTGGGTCATCGGCAATGCTTCGCCACGGGCCACGCGAATCTGCCAGGCCACCAGGTCGAGACCGGTGATGGCTTCAGTGACCGGGTGTTCGACCTGCAGGCGGGTGTTCATCTCCATGAAGAAGAATTCGCCACGGGCATCGAGCAAAAATTCCACGGTGCCGGCACCGACGTAACCGATGGCTTGCGCCGAACGCACGGCGGCTTCACCCATGGCGCGGCGCAGTTCCGGGCTCAGGCCGGGGGCTGGCGCCTCTTCGACGACTTTCTGGTGTCGTCGTTGAATCGAGCAGTCACGTTCGTTGAGGTACAGGCAATTGCCGTGTTGATCGGCGAACACCTGGATTTCCACATGGCGGGGTTTGAGCAGGTACTTCTCCACCAGCATTCGCGAATCGCCGAACGACGACAGGGCTTCACGCTGGGCCGAGGCCAGGGCTTCGGCCAGCTGGCTGACGTCCTCGACGACTTTCATGCCTTTACCGCCGCCACCGGCCGTGGCCTTGAGCAGCACCGGGTAGCCGATGCGTTCGCAGGCGTCGCGGAAGGTGTCGAGGTCTTGAGCCTCGCCGTGATAACCCGGCACCAGCGGCACGCCGGCGGTTTCCATCAGTGCTTTGGCCGCCGACTTGCTGCCCATGGCGTCGATGGCCGAGGCGGGCGGGCCGAGGAAAATCAGGCCGGCCGCTTCGATCGCGCGGGCGAACCCGGCGTTCTCCGACAGAAAGCCATAACCGGGGTGGATCGCCTGGGCGCCGCTGGCCTTGGCGGCAGCGATCAATTTGTCGATTTGCAGGTAGCTGTCAGCGGCCTTGCTGCCACCGAGATCGACGCGAATGTCGGCCTCGCGGCTGTGCCGGGCGTCACGGTCGGTGGCGCTGTGCACGGCCACGGTGGTCAGGCCCAGGGCCTTGGCGGTGCGCATCACCCGGCAAGCGATTTCGCCACGGTTGGCCACCAGCAGGGTAGTGAGGACGGGTGCGCTCATCAATGCGGCTCCTTGGGGGTGATTTCGGCTTGCCAGCTCGGCGGACGTTTTTGCAGAAAGGCGCGCAGGCCTTCCTGACCTTCAGGGCTGACGCGGATGCGGGCGATGGCGTTTTCGGTGTAGCGACGTAGCGCCGGGTTCAGCGAGCCGTCGCCGACTTCACGCAACAAGTCTTTGCTGGCGCGCATGGCCGCCGGGCTATTGAGCAGCAGATTGTCGATCCACTGCTCGATTTTCTGTTCCAGTTCCTGGGCCGGATAGCTCTCCGATAACAAGCCCAGTTCCCGTGCCCGTTGCCCGCCGAAGCGCTCGGCGGTCAAGGCATAGCGCCGGGTGGCGCGCTCGCCGATGGCTTGCACCACGAACGGGCTGATCACCGCCGGTGCCAGGCCGATGCGCACTTCTGACAGGCAGAACTGCGCATCATCGGCGCCGATGGCCATGTCGCAGCAGCTGATCAGGCCCAGCGCCCCGCCAAAGGCCGCACCCTGCACCACCGCCAGGGTCGGGACTTTCAGTTTGGCCAGGTTGTACATCAACTCCGCCAGTTCCCGGGCGTCGTCGAGGTTGGTGTGGTAATCGAGTTCGGCCGATTGCTGCATCCACGCCAGGTCGGCGCCGGCGCTGAAATGCTTGCCGCGACCACGCACCAGCAGAAAGCGCAGGCCGGCATCGCTCGACACCTGGTCCAGGGCAAGGATCAGTTCGCGGATCATTTCGGCGTTGAACGCGTTGTTCTTTTCTTCGCGGCTGAGCCACAGGGTCGCAAAACCCCGTGGGTCGGTCAGCAGTTCGAGGGTGTTGAAGTCGCTCATTTCTTCCGTTCTCCACGGTCCTTGTGGGAGCGAGCCTGCTCTCGAAGAACGACCACGGGGTGCTGTGAGGGGAACACGCGGTACTGTAGATGAACCGCGGTGAAGCCTTCGCGAGCAGGCTCGCTCCCACAAAAAATCACATCCGGAACACGCCGAAGCGGCTCGGTTCGATTGGCGCATTCAGCGATGCCGACAAGGCCAGGCCCAGGACATCACGGGTTTGTGCCGGGTCAATGACGCCGTCGTCCCACAAGCGAGCGCTGGAATAGTAGGGGTGGCCCTGTTCTTCGTACTGGTCGAGGATCGGTTGCTTGATCTCGGCTTCCTGTTCGGCGCTGAAACCATGACCACCGCGCTCGGCCTGTTCGCGCTTGACCTGCACCAGTACGCCGGCGGCCTGTTCGGCACCCATCACGCCGATGCGCGCATTCGGCCACATCCAGAGGAAGCGCGGGTCGTAGGCCCGACCGCACATGCCGTAGTTGCCGGCACCGAAACTGCCGCCGATGATCACGGTGAATTTCGGCACCTTGGCACACGCCACGGCGGTCACCAGTTTCGCACCGTGCTTGGCAATGCCACCGGCCTCGTATTTCTGGCCGACCATGAAACCGGTGATGTTTTGCAGGAACAGCAACGGGATGCCGCGCTGGCAGGCCAGCTCGATGAAGTGCGCGCCTTTCTGCGCCGCTTCGGCGAAGAGGATGCCGTTGTTGGCCAGGATCGCGATCGGGTAACCGTGCAGGTAGGCAAAACCGCACACCAGCGTCGTCCCGAACAAGGCCTTGAACTCATCGAACACCGAGCCATCGACCAGCCGCGCAATCACTTCGCGTACGTCGAACGGCTGCTTGGCATCGGCTGACACCACGCCGTACAACTCGTCGCTGCTGTAGAGCGGGGCGATGGGCGTGCGTTGCTGTACTTCGCCGAGTTTGCGCCAGTTGAGGTTGGCGACGCTGCGGCGGGCGATGGCCAGTGCATGTTCATCGCTTTCGGCGTAATGGTCGGCCACACCGGAAATCTTGCAATGCACATCGGCCCCACCCAGGTCTTCGGCGCTGACCACTTCACCGGTCGCGGCTTTTACCAGTGGCGGGCCGGCGAGGAAAATCGTCGCTTGCTCGCGTACCATGATCGCTTCGTCGGCCATTGCCGGCACATAAGCGCCGCCAGCGGTACAGGAGCCCATGACCACGGCAATCTGCGGAATGCCCATGGCGCTCATGTTGGCCTGGTTGAAGAAGATCCGGCCGAAGTGCTCGCGGTCCGGGAACACTTCATCCTGGCGCGGCAGGTTGGCGCCGCCGGAATCGACCAGATAAATGCAGGGCAGGCGGTTCTGCTGGGCGATGGTCTGGGCGCGCAGGTGTTTTTTCACGGTCAGCGGGTAGTACGAGCCACCTTTAACCGTGGCGTCGTTGGCGACGATCATGCATTCGACGCCTTCCACGCGGCCAATCCCGGCAATCACGCCAGCGGCTGGAACGTCTTCGCCGTACACCTCATAGGCCGCCAGTTGGCTGATCTCCAGAAACGGCGAGCCCGGATCCAGCAGGCGATTGATGCGTTCACGGGGCAGCAGTTTGCCCCGCGAAGTATGGCGTTCCTGGGCCTTCGGGCCGCCACCTTGCGCCACTTGGGCAAGCAGGGTGTGCAGCGCGTCGACCTGTTTGAGCATCGCCGCGCTGTTGGCGGCGAACTCCGCTGAACGGGGGTTGAGCTGGGTATGCAAAATCATGGCTTACTCCGTAAGCAGCTGTAAGCGGCAAGCTTCAAGCTGCAAGAGGAAAGCTTCTGCTTGTCGCTTGAAGCTTGTGGCTTGCAGCTGACGAAATTCATTTCGTCTCGTTAAACAGTTCACGACCGATCAGCATGCGACGGATCTCACTGGTGCCAGCGCCGATTTCGTACAGCTTGGCGTCACGCAGCAGGCGACCGGCCGGGAATTCGTTGATGTAGCCGTTGCCACCGAGAATCTGGATCGCGTCGAGGGCCATTTGCGTGGCGCGTTCGGCGCTGTAGAGGATCACGCCGGCGGCGTCCTTGCGTGCGGTTTCGTTGCGCTCGCAGGCCTGGGCCACCGCGTACAGGTAGGCGCGGCTGGCGTTGAGCTGGGTGTACATGTCGGCAACCTTGCCCTGGATCAGCTGGAACTCGCCGATGCTTTGGCCGAACTGCTTGCGGTCGTGGATGTAGGGCACGATCAGGTCCATGCAGGCTTGCATGATCCCGGTCGGGCCGCCCGAGAGTACGACGCGCTCGTAGTCGAGGCCGCTCATCAGCACCTTCACGCCACCGTTGAGCACGCCGAGGATGTTTTCTTCCGGCACTTCGACGTCATCGAAGAACAGTTCGCAAGTGTTCGAACCGCGCATGCCGAGCTTGTCGAACTTGTTGCTGCGGCTGAAGCCTTTCCAGTCGCGCTCGACAATGAAGGCGGTGATGCCGTGAGGACCCTTTTCCAGGTCGGTCTTGGCGTAGATCACATAGGTGTTGGCGTCCGGACCGTTGGTGATCCAGGTCTTGCTGCCGTTGAGAACATATTTGTCGCCGCGCTTGTCCGCGCGCAGTTTCATCGATACCACGTCAGAACCGGCGTTCGGTTCGCTCATGGCCAGGGCACCGATGTGCTCGCCGCTGATCAGCTTCGGCAGGTATTTGGATTTCTGTTCGTGGGTGCCGTTGCGGTTGATCTGGTTGACGCAGAGGTTGGAGTGCGCGCCATAGGACAGGGCAACCGAGGCCGAGCCACGGCTGATTTCTTCCATCACCACCACGTGGGCCAGATAACCCAGGCCCGCGCCGCCGTATTCTTCCGCAACGGTGATGCCCAGCAGGCCCATGTCGCCGAATTTGCGCCACAGGTCGGCGGGGAACAGGTTGTCGGTGTCGATCTGAGCAGCGCGAGGGGCGATCTCTTTGGCAACGAAGGACTGAACCTGATCGCGCAGCATGTCGATGGTTTCACCGAGGGCAAAATTCAGGGATGGGTAGCTCATGGGGCACCTTTTGGCTTTTTTGTAGGGTGGGGAGGGCAATGATTCGGCTCTCACCTTTACGTTAACGTAAGCCTGTGACGAAAGGCTGTCAATCACCCTTTACGTTAACGTCAACTTGAGCGAGAGTAGAGGCAGTTCTGAAAGACCGGCGTCGCATTCTGTGGCGAGGGAGCTTGCTCCCGTTCGAGCGCGAAGCGGTCGCAAATCGGCAAGTGAGGTTTGTCAGATAGCACCTCAGTGTTGATTTCACGACTGCTGCGCAGCCGGACGGGAGCAAGCTCCCTCGCCACACAAGCCTCGCTCCTACAATAAAGACAATAGGGGTCGTCATGGATCAACCCAGTGCAAATCCGCAGCGTAGTTACACCCGTGGTTCCCAGGACAAAGCCTTGCTGGCGATGACCATCGGCCAGGCGTTCGACAACACGGTGGCAAAGTACCCGAACGGGGAAGCGCTGGTCGTGCGCCATCAGCAGCTGCGATACACCTGGCGGCAATTGGCGGAGGCTGCCGACCTGCACGCCAAGGCACTGCTGGCGCTGGGCCTGCAGACCGGTGATCGTCTGGGCATTTGGGCGCCGAACTGCGCTCAATGGTGCATCACCCAGATCGCCACCGCGAAGATCGGCGTGATCCTGGTCAACATCAACCCGGCCTACCGCAGTTCCGAACTCGAATACGTGTTGAAGCAATCCGGTTGCCAATGGCTGGTGTGTGCCGGGGCCTTCAAGACCTCCAACTATCACGCCATGTTGCAAGGCCTGGTGCCGGAACTGGCGGAGCAGTCCATCGGCAAGCTACAGAGCGAACGCTTGCCCGAGTTGCGGGGCGTCATCAGCCTGGATGCGCAACCGCCAAGCGGGTTCTTGCCGTGGTCGCAACTGGACGATCTGGCCGGCGGCGTGTCGGACGAACAATTGCACGAGCGCCAGGGCAGCCTGCATTTCGACCAGGCGGTGAACATCCAGTACACCTCCGGTACCACCGGCTTCCCCAAGGGCGCGACCCTCAGTCACTACAACATTCTCAACAACGGTTACATGGTCGGTGAAAGCCTCGGCCTGACGGTCGCCGATCGCCTGGTGATTCCGGTGCCGTTGTATCACTGCTTCGGCATGGTCATGGGCAATCTGGGTTGCATTACCCACGGCAGCACGATGATTTACCCCAACGATGCTTTCGATCCACTGTTGACCCTGAGCACTGTCGCCCAGGAAAAAGCCACCGCGCTTTACGGTGTGCCGACCATGTTCATCGCCATGCTCGATCAACCGCAACGCGCCGAGTTCGACCTGTCGAGCCTGCGCACCGGGATCATGGCCGGGGCGACGTGCCCGATCGAAGTGATGCGCCGGGTCATCAACGAAATGCACATGAGCGAAGTGCAGATTGCCTATGGCATGACGGAAACCAGTCCGGTGTCGTTACAGACCGGCCCAATGGACGATCTTGAACTGCGCGTTACCACCGTCGGCCGTACTCAGCCGCAGCTCGAAAGCAAGATCATCGACGAGGCGGGCAATCCGGTACCACGCGGCACCATCGGCGAACTGTGCACCCGGGGCTATAGCGTGATGCTCGGCTACTGGAACAACCCGCAAGGCACCGCCGAAGCGATCGATCAGGCCGGGTGGATGCACACCGGCGACCTGGCGAGCATGAACGACGAGGGCTACGTGTGCATTGCCGGTCGCAACAAGGACATGATCATTCGCGGTGGTGAGAATATCTATCCGCGGGAGCTGGAGGAATTCTTCTTTACCCACCCGGCCGTGGCTGACGTGCAGGTGATCGGCATTCCTTGCTCGCGCTACGGCGAAGAGATCGTTGCCTGGATCAAGTTCCACCCCGGCCACAGCGCCACCGAGCAAGAGCTGCAAGCCTGGTGCAAGGAGCGTATCGCACACTTCAAGACGCCGCGTTACTTCAAGTTCGTGGAAGAATTCCCGATGACCGTGACCGGCAAGATCCAGAAATTCAGGATGCGCGAGATCAGTATCGAGGAGTTGCGCATCAACAATGCCTGACTCATTCCTCTTGTGGGAGCGAGCCTGCTCGCGAAGGCGATAGCACATTCAATATGGATGTCGACTGAACCACCGCTTTCGCGAGCAGGCTCGCTCCCACAGGGGGGCGGTGGTAAAAAACCAAATCGCAGACAGCACAAAGGGGAGCCGAAGCTCCCCTTTAATTTTCGTTGCGTGTGCTCTTTTTTTATTATTGAGGGGCGGTCTGTTTTTGTTTTTGGCAACCGTTGCCCTTTACCGCTGTTTTTGGCGATCCCCATCCGGGATCAAGAGCAAACGTATTTTTTTGAGCGCTGATCTACTTTTTCGCTGAGCGATCCAACCAGTTCGGGAGCTACCTGAAGGTAGTTTTATTGTTCTCTGCCCGGTTGCGGGTTACTCCGAAAAGCACCCTGAAAAGCACACCTTCTCCAAAAAAATCTGTTAGCTGCGTCTCTGCCGTGTTGTTTTTGTTATGTCAGAGTCGTTACGTCTTATTTTTATTAGCTTTGCTGCTTTTTTTGTTCTTGTTATGCCATAGAGATAGCAGAAGCCGTGCCAACTTTTAAAAATCCTTTTAAATCAACGACTTAATATTTTGTAGGATTTTTCTCTCAGGGAATCCCTGACAATTTGTTTCCGTGTTACTCGTTCCCGCCCACGTTTTCAGTGTGGGCGGTAACACCCGGACACAACCCGCACACTCACTGCGCACTACGAGCCTTGGCCACACGCGAACCCGTCGGTCGCCCCAGCACGGAGCAAATTTGCTGGCCGGCCAGGATCAGCGCGTCAAGGTCGATCCCCGTTTCGATGCCGAGGCCGTTGAGCAGGTAAACCACGTCTTCGGTGGCGACGTTACCGCTGGCGCCCTTGGCGTAAGGGCAGCCTCCGAGCCCGGCGATGGAGCTGTCGAACACCGAGATCCCTTCCAGCAGGCTGGCGTAAATGTTGGCCATGGCCTGGCCATAAGTGTCGTGGAAATGCCCGGCCAGCTTTTCCCGCGGCACATCGGCCGATACCACCTCGAACATCCTGCGGGTCGCGCCAGCGGTGCCGGTGCCGATGGTGTCGCCCAGCGAGACTTCGTAGCAGCCCATGGCGTAGAGCTCGCGGGCGACCCGGGCGACTTGCTCGGGGGCGACGTTACCTTCATAGGGACAGCCCAGTACACAGGACACGTAACCACGCACCGTCACGCCATGCTGTTTCGCGGCGTCCATGATCGGCACGAAACGCTCCAGGCTTTCGCTGATCGAGCAATTGATGTTGCGCTGGGAAAAGGCTTCGGAAGCCGCTGCGAACACAGCCACTTCCTTGACCCCGCAGGCGAGGGCATCCTCAAAACCGCGCAAGTTGGGCGCGAGGGCGCCATAGGTGACGCCCGGCTTGCGTTGGATCTGCGCGAAGACATCAGCGGAGCCCGCCATCTGCGGCACCCATTTGGGCGAGACGAAACTGCCGACTTCTATATAGCCCAGGCCCGCAGCCGTGAGCGCGTCGACCAGTTGCACCTTGTCGGCGACGCTGATGGGTTGGGCTTCGTTTTGCAGACCGTCGCGGGGACCGACTTCGACAAGGCGTACATGGGTTGGGAGGGACATGGGGTTCGACCTGTGCTGAATTTTCTGAATGCTCGAAGAACCCTGTGGGAGTGGGCTTGCCCGCGATGGCGGTGGGTCAGTCGGCATCAATGTTGAATGTCATGCCCTCATCGCGGGCAAGCCCGCTCCCACAAGGGAAGGTGTTGATCTATTGAATCGCCTCCTGGCTCTTGAGGGTTTGCTCCAGCGCCTGCACACAGCGCTCTTCAGCGGTATCAAGCTCCAGTTTCATCTGTTCGATGTCCAGCAGTTGCTGTTCCAGCTGTTCCCGACGCTCGCTGATCTTGGCCAGCATGCTGTGCAATTGCTTGGTGTTACCGCTGGACGGGTCATAGAGTTCGATCAATTCGCGGCATTCGGCCAGGGAAAAACCGATGCGCTTGCCCCTCAGGATCAGCTTCAGGCTGACTTTGTCACGGGGCGAATAGATGCGTTCCTGACCACGGCGTTCGGGGCTGAGCAGGCCTTGCTCTTCATAGAAGCGAATGGCCCGGGTGGTGATGTCGAGCTCGCGGGCGAGGTCGGAAATGCTGTAGGTCTGGCTGCTCATGGAAGCGCTCGCAAAAGGTCATGGCGCTAAGCTAATGGCAGGTTGACGTTTACGTCAAGGGGCAGGGTTTTTCAGTGTTCTCATCGGACTCTTCGCGAGCCGGCTCGCTCCCACATTGGATCTTCAGTGAACACAATATTTGTGTAAAACAG
>NZ_JBSVWS010000093.1:0-23907 GCF_054071155.1 Pseudomonas sp. SDO5532_S415
GGGTCAAGCGCCAGCGATGCAGGATGTGCCGGCGTCTTCGCGAGCGGGCTCGCTCTCACAGGGATTTACATTGCTTTCAAAAAAAAGCCCCGCGACCGAATGGGGCGCGGGGCAAAGAATTGGTTGGTTGCGGCCAACCAAAGGAGCTCTGTAAAAACGATTACTTGCTGGCGACTGTCTCCGGCTGCCAGCCGCCACCGAGGGCCTTGTAGATCGCGACGATGCCGCGATACAGATCGACTTCGGCCTGGGCCTGGGTGTCTTCCGCCGCCAGGCGTTCACGCTGGGCATCGAGCAGCACGAGGAAGTCGGCGGAGCCTTCGCGGTAGCGGACTTCGGCGAGGTCGGCAGCGGAACGGCTCGATTCACTCTGACGTATCAGCGAGATCAGGCGCTGTTGGCGTTTGCCGTAGTCGCTGAAGGCGTTTTCCGATTCTTCCAGGGCCAGCAACACCTGCTGCTCGTAACTCGCCAGCGCGCCTTCGGCATCGGCATCGGCACCACGCAGGCGGGCACGCACACTGCCCAGGTCGAATGCCGCCCAAGTGATGCTCGGACCGAGCGCCCAGGCGTTGGCCGCCGAGGAGCCGATCTGCGAACCACGCCCGGCGGTGAACCCGAGGAAGCCGCTGAGGCTGACACGCGGGAACAGATCAGCCTTGGCCACGCCGATACGCGCCGTGGCCGAGGCCAGTTGGCGTTCGGCGCTGAGAATGTCCGGACGGCGTTGCAGCAGCTCGCCCGGATCACCGATCGGCAGGGCCTTGGCAATCGCCGGCAAGTCTTTCGGGCTCAGGTCCACGGTCAACTTGTCCGGGCGCTGACCCAGCAGCGTGGCGATACGGTTTTTCTGCCGCACCTGCTCGGCCTGCAATTGCGGCACGCTGGCTTCGACCGAAGCCAGGCGGGCATCGGCACGCTCGACATCGAGCTGATCGCCAACGCCGGCATCGCGCAGGCTGACTGTGATCTTGCGCGACTCCTGCTGGTTATTCAGGTTGGCCAGGGCGATCTTTTCCCGCAGCTGTGCGCCGCGCAACTGACCGTAGGCATCCACCAATTCGGCAATCATGGTCACTTGCAGTTGGTACAGATCGGCCTCAAACGCCTGCTGTTCGGCGTTGGCCGATTCCAGGTTGCGCTGGATGCGGCCAAACAGGTCGATCTCCCACGCCATGTCCAGGCCCAGGTCGTAGCGCTCGCTATTGACGCGCTGGGTGGTCTGGCCAGGAATCTGCCCCTTGCCCAAATCACTGCTGGCACGGCTGGTGATGGTCGGCATGGCGTCATTGCTGACGTCATCGCGAATCGCCCGGGCCGCTTTCCAGCGGGCAAAGGCGACGCGCAGATCACGGTTGCCCTTGAGGGATTCGGTCACCAACTGATTGAGGGTCGGGTCTTCGAACTGTTGCCACCAGATGCCTTCGAAGCGCGAACGGTCGAAGTTCTTCTGGCCGGCCGCGCCATCGGTGGCCGTGGTGATGTTGGCAGGTTCAGTGGCTGGGGTCTTGTAGTCCGGGCCGACGGCACAGGCGCTCAGCGCCAGTACCAGCAGGCTCGGCAGAAAGGCTTTCAGACTCATCAGTGCGACTCCGGCTGCGGTTGCAGTTTCAGCGCCTTGGCGGCTTTACGCGCTTCACCGCGCTCGACAAAGTTACGAATCAGTACGTAGAACACCGGCGTCAGCAGCAGGCCGAAGAAGGTCACCCCGAGCATGCCGGAGAACACCGCCACACCCATGGCATGACGCATTTCGGCACCGGCACCGCTGGAGAACACCAAGGGCACCACACCCATGATGAACGCGAAGGAGGTCATCAGGATCGGCCGCAGACGCAGGCGGCAAGCTTCCAGCACCGCCGCCAGCGGGTTCAGCCCTTCTTGCTGTTTATCCTTGGCGAACTCGACGATCAGAATCGCGTTCTTACAGGCAAGCCCCACCAGTACGATCAAGCCGATCTGGGTAAAGATGTTGTTGTCGCCTCCAGACGCAATCACACCGGTGATGGCCGACAACAGGGTCATAGGCACAATCAGGATCACCGCCAGTGGCAGGCTCCAGCTTTCGTACTGCGCCGCGAGCACCAGGAACGCCAGCAATACGCAGAGCGGGAACACGAACAGCGCCGTGTTGCCGGACAGAATCTGCTGGTACGTCAGGTCGGTCCACTCGTAGGTCATGCCGTTGGGCAGTTCTTCCTTGAGCAGTTTCTCGATGGCTTTTTCGGCCTGGCCGGAGCTGTAGCCGGGGGCTGCCGCACCGTTGATTTCAGCGGTGATGAAGCCGTTGTAGTGCATCACGCGGTCCGGGCCCGAGGTGTCGCTGACCTTGATGAAGGTCGCCAACGGGATCATCTCGCCCTTGTTGTTACGCACTTTGAGCTGGCCGATCTGGTCGGATTCGAGGCGGAACTGCTGTTCGGCCTGAACGTTGACCTGATAGGTGCGACCGAAGCGGTTGAAGTCGTTGGCATACAGCGAACCCAGGTAGATCTGCAGGGTGTCGAAGATGTCGCTGACGGCCACGCCGTGGGTCTTGGCTTTCTCGCGGTCGATGGCGGCATCGACCTGCGGCACGTTTACCGTGTAGCTGGTGAACAGGTTGGCCAGTTCCGGCACGTTATGGCTCTTGGCAATGACGTTCATGGTCTGCTTGTACAGCTCGTCGTAGCCCAGGTTGCCCCGGTCTTCGATTTGCAGGCGGAAACCACCGATGGTGCCCAGACCCTGTACCGGCGGCGGCGGGAAGATTGCCATGTAGGCTTCCTGGATCCCGGCGTACTGACCGTTCAAGGCACCGGCGATGGCGCCGGCGGACATGCTCGGGTCCTTGCGCTCGTCGAACGGCTTGAGAGTCACAAACACGATGCCGGCGTTCGGGCTGTTGGTGAAACCGTTGATCGACAGGCCAGGGAAGGCCACCGCGCTTTCCACGCCTGGCTGTTTCAGGGCCAGGTCGGACATGCGCTTGATCACGTCTTCGGTGCGGTCCAGGCTCGCCGCATCCGGCAATTGCGCGAACGCCACCAGGTATTGCTTGTCCTGGCCGGGTACGAAACCGGTCGGGGTGCTGGAGAAACCAAAGAATGTCAGGACCATCAGGCCTGCGTACAACAGCAGGGCGATACCGCTGCTGCGGATTACGCGGGCAACCGTGCCGACATAACCATGGCTGGCTTTTTCAAAGAAGCGGTTGAACGGGCGGAACAACCAGCCACCGAAAATCTTGTCCAGTACCCTGGAGAAACGGTCTTTGGGCTTGTCATGACCCTTGAGCAATACCGCGGCCAGTGCAGGCGACAGGGTCAGCGAGTTGAAGGCCGAGATCACCGTCGAAATGGCGATGGTCAGGGCGAACTGCTTGTAGAACTGTCCAGTCAGGCCAGAGATGAATGCCGCCGGGACAAACACCGCGCAGAGCACCAGCGCCGTGGCGATGATGGGACCTGTCACTTCGCCCATGGCTTTTTTGGTGGCGTCCATGGGCTCGAGGCCCAGCTCGATGTTTCGCTCGACGTTCTCTACCACGACGATCGCATCGTCGACCACGATACCAATGGCCAGTACCAGCCCGAACAGCGACAGGGCATTGAGCGAAAATCCGAACAGGTGCATCACGGCGAACGTACCGATCAGCGACACCGGCACCGCCACCAACGGAATGATCGAGGCGCGCCAGGTTTGCAGGAACAGGATCACCACCAGCACCACGAGGATCAGCGCTTCGAAGAGGGTGTGAACCACCGCTTCGATGGAGCCGCGCACGAAGATCGTCGGGTCATAGACGATGCTGTAGTCCATGCCTTGGGGGAAGCTCTTCTTCAGCTCTTCCATCTTGCCGCGAACTTCGTTCGAGATTTCGATGGCGTTGGAACCCGGGCGCTGGAAAATCGGGATCGCCACGGCCGGCTGGTTGTTCAGCAATGAACGCAGGGCGTATTGGCTGGAGCCTAGCTCGACGCGGGCAATATCTTTCAGGCGAGTGATTTCACCGTTGTCGCCTGCACGAATGATAATGTTCTCGAACTCTTCCTCGGAAACCAGACGGCCTTGGGTGTTGATCGACAGTTGGAAACTCTGGGCATTCGGAGCCGGGGGCGCGCCCAGTTGGCCGGCGGCCACCTGACGGTTCTGCTCACGAATGGCACTGACCACATCGGTCGCGGTCAGGTTGCGCGAAGCGGTCTTGTTCGGATCGAGCCAGACCCGCAGCGAGTAATCGCCCATACCGAACAGTTGTACATCACCGACACCACCGAGCCGCGCCAGCTCATCCTTGATGTTCAGGATCGCGTAGTTGGACAGGTACAGCATGTCGTAGCGTTTGTCCGGCGAGGTCAAGTGCACGACCATGGTCAGGTCGGGGGAAGCCTTGTCCACGGTGATACCGATGCGCGTCACTTCCTCGGGAAGTTTGGGCTCGGTCCGGGTCACGCGGTTCTGCACCTGCACCTGTGCGTTGTCCAGGTCGGTGCCCAGCGCGAAGGTGATGGTCAGGGTGATCTTGCCGTCGGCGGTGGACTGCGAGGACATGTACAGCATGTTCTCGACGCCGGTGATGGCCTGCTCCAGGGGAGCGGCCACGGTTTCACCGATGACTTTGGGGTTGGCGCCCGGGAAGTTGGCGCGCACCACCACGGTCGGCGGCACCACTTCCGGGTATTCGCTGATCGGCAACTGGAACAGCGAGATAGAGCCGGCGATCAGGATCAGCAGCGATAGCACCGCTGCGAAGATCGGCCGTGTAATGAAGAATTGGGAAAAATTCATCGGAGTCGTTATCCCTTAACCGCGTGGGTTCGCAGCAGCCAGTTTCACAGCCGTACCCGGCGCGACCTTGGCAGGTGCGACTTGGGGCAGGTTGCTGGCTTCCAGCGCTTGTCGTTGTTGTGCCAGGGCCGCGAGGGTTTGCTCGCTGGCCATCGGGATCACTTCAGGGGTGACTGGCGAACCTGGACGTACCCGTTGCAGACCCTTGACGATGATGGTGTCGTCCTTGTTCAAACCGTTGCGCACGATACGCAGGCCTTCGATTTTCGGACCCAGCTCGACTGCGCGGTAGGCGGTCTTGTTGTCGGCATCCATCACCAGCACGAATTTCTTGCCCAGGTCGGTACCGACCGCTTCATCGTTGATCAGCATGGCGTTGTAGGTGCCGCTGCCCACCAGTTTCAGGCGTGCATAAAGGCCCGGGGTGTAGCTGCCGTCGCTGTTGTCGAACACGGCGCGACCACGGATGGTGCCGGTCTTCGGGTTGACCTGGTTGTCGACGAAGTTCATCTGGCCCAGGTGCGGGTTGCCGTCTTCGTTGGACAGGCCCATGTACACCGGGGTGGTGGCGCCGCGTTTGCCCTGGCGGGCGAGCTGGGTGTACTTGAGGAACACACGCTCGTCGGCATCGAAGTAGGCGTAGACCTTGTCGGTGGAGACCACGCTGGTCAGCGGGGTTGTGTCGGCGGTTACCAGGTTGCCGGCGGTGATTTCCGCACGGCTGACGCGGCCGCTGATCGGTGCGGTGACGTGGGTAAAGCTCAGGTTCAACTTCGCCAGATCAAGCTGCGCTTGCAGGGCGCCGACAGCGGCGCGAGCCTCCTGGGCAGCGCTGGTGCGCGAATCGGCCAACTCGGCGGAGATCGCGTTGCTGGTGCGCAGGCGCTCACCGCGCTGGGCTTCGTTTTCGCTGCGGGTGGCATTGGCGCGGGCCTGGGCAACCAGGGCTTCAAGGCGGCGGACCTCGGCCTGGAACGGACGCGGGTCGATCTGGAACAGCAGGTCGCCTTTCTTGACCAATGCGCCTTCAGTGAAAGCCACTTCATCGATCTGCCCGGACACCCGTGGACGGATCTCTACGGTTTCCGGTGCTTCAAGGCGCCCGGTGAACTCGTCCCACTCGTTGACCGGTTGCTCCAGCACCTTGGCCACGCTGACTTTGGCAGCGGGCAGGGTGGCGGCCGTTTCCGGCGCCTTGCCGCATGCGCTGAGCACCACTACGGCCAACAGGGCCAACGGGAAGCGCAAATGTTTGAGTGACTGTTCCATGGATGCATCCGCCAATGTATTGAGATTGGCGAATGATGCTCGGCGGGTTGGTATCGCACGAATCGAATGGGGCGAAGGTAACTATCATTCGGAATGATATGAGAGCCGAGTTAGCTCTCTAGCCTGCGCCTTTGGCTGGAACTTGATCAATGGGGTTGATGGAAATTCAGTCTTTCCATGGTGGTAAAGGTCGGGCAGGGGACCGAGTCGCTCTTATCGCGGGCAAACCCGCTCCCACAGGGTTTGCGCATAACCTGTGGGAGCGGGCTTGCCCGCGAAGAGGCCATCAGATTCGATTATCATCTGAAGGCTATCCGGATCCCCTGTGTGCAGCACAGCGGGTAAGGGCACATTTGGGGGGCGCCTTTGTTTTGGCGTGTCTTAAAAGTCCACTTCCTCAATAGTCGATCCGATGCATCGGTCAAATATTGTGATTAGAGGCCGATCATCGCCGTAGAAGGAGGCAATACATGCGTCAATCCACTCTTGCCGTTCGGCGAGACCCCAATTTATAGAATAGCCCGCATTGAAGATGATGAATTCGAACACAATGCGCTGGGTTCGACCATTACCTTCCCTGAAGGGATGAGCAATGTTCAGCGTGCCGTAGGACTCAGCGATCGATGAGACCAGGAGGTCTCGGGAATACCCCTCGAACCATCCCGCTTTGGCCATTTTCGAAAACTCTTTTTTGACTTCCCCTTCGATAAACTCGGGAACACAGAACCTTGTGTCGCCCTTGCTGATCCCGAGAGTTCGGAGTTCACCAGCCCAGCTATAGATTTTTCCGAACAGGGTGCGATGCACCTGCTGCAAGGTCTTGAGGCTGTAAGGGGGTAGAACAAACTCCATCTGCGCTGAAGCAATTTCGTTGAGGTAACGTTCGGCTTCGTCGAGATCGTTGGAGTCACGCAGGTTTAGTAGATTTATCAGTACGTCGGTGCCCGGATAGCAATCCGGGGCTTGATCAGTACCGTACTTGTCGTTACTCAAGCTTTGATGTGCCGTACAGCCTTCAGGGCGGCTTCGCGGGTAGGTAGCTTGATTTCGCCGTCACTCGGGGACGGCAGGAAGCCTTCCAGGCGCAGGCTGGCTGCGAAGTTGGCTTTACGGTGCTTGGCGAACCAGGCTTTCTTGGTCTGCAAACTCAGCTTTTCCATATTCGGCACCCTGATGTCAGTGTCTGGCTATTGTAGCCGATTGAGGCCCTCATTAGGGACTGTCGTCTCGGCTTCGGAAAATGCTTCCGGGTTACGCCAGGCTATCCGGATCCCCGAAGAACATCTGAATCCGCGAACGCAACCACCGCTCCCCCGGATCATTATCCTGGGACCCACGCCAGGCCATGTGCAACTCAAAGCTTTGCACCGGCATCGGCGGATCCTCCGCCCGTACACCGCCCGCCGCTGTCAGCGCGTCGGCCGTGTAATCAGGCACGGTGGCAACGATATCGGTTCCGCTCAACAACGTGCTCAACCCGTTGAACTGCGGTACGGCCAGTACCACGTGACGTTTGCGCCCCAGTTTTTCCAGTTCTTCATCTATAAAGCCGCTCAGGTCCCCGGCGAATGACACCAGCGCATGGGGGCGCGCGCAGAAGTCGTCCAGGCTCAGCGGCCCGGGCACGGTGTCGGCGCGCAGCAGTTTGGGCGAGCTGCGGCGCAGTACTTTGCGCTTGGCGTTCGCCGGCAGGTCGGTGGTGTAGCTGACGCCGATCGAGATCTCCCCCGATGCGAGCAAGCCCGGCATCAGGATGTAGTTGACCCGTCGCACCACCAGCACGATTCCCGGGGATTCGGCGCGCAGGCGCTTGAGCAGCATCGGCAGCAGGGCGAATTCGACGTCGTCCGACAGCCCGATGCGAAACACTGCGGTGCTGGTGGCCGGGTCGAATTCCGCCGCACGGCTGACGGCGGTGGAGATCGAATCCAGCGCCGGAGAGAGCAGGGCGAAGATCTCCACGGCGCGCGCGGACGGCTCCATGCTGCGGCCGGTACGCACGAACAATGGATCATCGAACAGGCCACGCAGGCGCGAGAGCGCCGCACTGATGGCCGGCTGACCAAGGAACAATTTCTCCGCAGCGCGGGTCACACTGCGTTCGTGCATCAGGGTTTCGAATACGATCAACAGGTTCAGGTCGACACGACGCAGGTCATTACGATTCATCTGGAATCCTGGCAGAGTCAGCAAACTTGACGTGAGCGGCCATATGAGAACAATGGCCAGCAGGAATATTACGGGGAAAGGCTGGTACTCTGCACCGAGTAATTCAGTTTTCCTACAAATGCTGCTTCGGTTTCTGACGACATTTGACGATGTTGCCGCTGCTGCGGAATCAATGACAGGCATGTCGACTATTAATAGCCACTGATAGTGTTGGGTTGAAAGCCCAGCTAGAGTTCATGGCATTAGAGGTTTATTTGGCGAGGTTTGCGATGTCCCGCACGATCCGTTTTCACAAGTTTGGTCCAGCCGAGGTGCTCAAATGCGAAGAGCATGCGGCAGCTTTGCCTGCACCGGGTGAAGTGCAGGTGCGCGTCGAAGCCATTGGCATCAGCTGGTACGACATTCTCTGGCGCCAGAACCTGGCTTCCTCCCATGCTCGCCTGCCTTCTGGCCTGGGCCAGGAAATGGCCGGTGTCGTCACCGCCGTCGGGGAGGGTGTCGACGACCTCGCTGTCGGTGACAAGGTCGCCAGCTTCCCGGCCGAGAGTCCGAACGACTATCCGGTCTACGGCGAGCAGATCGTTCTGCCACGCTCGTCGCTGACTCGCTACCCGGACGTGCTTAGCTCGATCGAAGCCAGCGTGCATTACACGCCGCTGCTGATCGCCTATTTCGCCTACGTCGATCTGGCGCGGGTCAAACCCGGGCAATTTGCCCTGGTCACCGACGCCAGCCACTGCGCTGGTCCATCGTTCGTACAGCTGGGCAAAGCCTTGGGTGTACGGGTGATTGCCGCGACCAAGACGGCGGAGGAGCGTGAGTATCTGCTGTCGCTGGGGGCGGAGAAGGTCATCGTCACCGAAGAAGAAGATCTGCTGATGCGGATCAACAAGATCACCGACAATCGCGGCGTGGACGTGGTGTTCGATGGTCTGGGCGGACCGCAGATGTCGCTGCTCGGCGATGTGCTGGCACCGCGCGGCAGTCTGGTCCTGTACGGCCTGCAAGGCGGCAACCAGACACCATTCCCGGCCTGCGCGGCGTTCCAGAAGAACATTCAGTTCTTTGTGCACTGCATCGGCAACTTCACCGGCAAGCCGGAACTGGGCATCATCCAGGATCAGGTCGCGCTGCAACGTGCTTTGCGTGACATCAACCAGTTGACCGCCGACCGCGTTCTGCTGCCGCTCAAGACCCGGGTCTTCCCGTTTGCCGAGTTTGTCGAAGCGCATCGCTACATGGGCGAATGCCCTTGCCGTGAACGGGTCGCCCTGCAGGTCGAACCCGCCTGACCGAGCTTCAACTTCCCCTTAAAGAGTCCGTGCCCCCACGGACTTTTTTTTCATCACTTTCCTGCGCCCGACATCCCATTGACCTGTCGATGGGGCCGTTCAGCAACTGAACTGGTTTTTGCGCTCGATCTGTAGCTTCTATTCAGCAACTAAGGCCTGATAATTGGATGATTACTTTCATCTCAAGGAACGAGTCATGGACGGGTATCGGACCGATACTTTTCAATGCGCTGTACGGCTGTCTACTCAAAATAAAGCGCACTTTTATGTAGTTGCAGAACAGTTGTTGGCAACTTCTTTCTCTATTTTCTGTATTAAACATCTGTGGGACGCTGTAGGGCGTTTCCTAGGATGTTGCCTATCGAAGCAACAAACCCTTAAGCCCGGGCTTTTGAGCCATCCACGGGTGTTCAAAGGTGTCTGCACCCTTTCAGAACATGAAATGCCGAGCTGAAAATTTCAGTGTTAGCATTCGGCAATAAATCCACTCATCCAATCATTTCAGGCCATTCCCTGCGCTGTGCGTGCAGTTGTTTGTGCAGTATCGAACTTACGAGCATCAGGTAAATAAAGATGACCAACATTCATGATCAAGCGATGAACTATGTCTATCAACAAGTACTGCAACGATTGCTGGGTTTCTTGTCCCGCGCCGAACGCACTGCACTGCAGTTGTTGATTCAACGCTTGGGGGTGGCCGCCGGGGGCATGGAGCAGATAGGCGACTTCAAAGTGCTGGCGATCCAGTCAGGTTCCCGTGACAGTTGCTACACCCTGGCGTTGCTGCGTGCCGCGCAACTGACCATCGCCAGCCGGGCGCCGGCGACGTTTCAGTTACGGGTGGCGACGTTACGCTTGAACGGCAGTAACCCGACGGCGCTGGAAAACATCCATCGCACCTGCAACGCGTTATTCATCTATGACGATCCACGGGTTGAAGTGCTCATGGCCGATAACCGGGAAGTATTGCCATTTGACCATGCGGCGCCGATTTCTCCGGCCGGGCGTGAATCCAATCGGACCAATCTGTTGATGCTGGGGCATCGCCGGGCGTTGGACGGACCGCTTGATCTGTGGGATGACGGTTATCTGGCCACCGGGGAGTTTCATGGGCAAATCGCCCGCTGGAACCATGGCGTCGATGCCTTGGTGAGCAGCGATACACCTCGTCGGCAAAAGCAATTCATGGAGGGTTTGAAGCGCGCAGCCGTCAAGGCTGGACTCGAGGTTTCGGAGCATCATGAGCCGGGTTATGCCGGTTTGTTCGCGCTGCTCGATGAACTGGGCAGCGCTGACTACCAGCGGTTTTACACCGAGGACGACCAGCAATCCTGGCGTCCGGCCGAACAGTTCGAAACCTGCCGCCGCACAACGTTTATCGATATCCACGACATGCTGGTAAGCAATCTGGAGGAGCGTTGGCCGTTGCTTACCGAATTTCTCGGATTCCAGGCAGACGAACTGGCGGCGCAGCTCAGCGACAACGAATACGTCAGCCTTCCGGTCTCGGCACACCTGCGCGGGCTGCAAGCCTGCTTCGTACACGGTCGCAGCTACGAGGGGGGTGTCGCCGAATATCTGCAACGAGCCTTGGTGATGATGCGCCGCAAGCACCTGCCGGAGCGCTTGTGCGAATTGGCGGAGCAGGTATTCGGCAATCCGGCGACGCTGGCGGATCTGCGCGCTCGGGCCGCGACCGAGGCGCAACGCAGTCTGGGTCTTAGCGAGGCGCAAATGGTATGTCTGTTGTTTGCCCCTTTTGGTGACAATGCCGCAACACTCGAGCGTTTTCTGCGCCAATGCCACCCCGGCATGCTGGTGGCCATGCCGGAATTGCACCGGGCCATGCAGGGGCAGCCGGTCGCGGATCAGGTCATGCAATGGATGGTCGATGTCAGCGGTTTGCCGGTCAGTCTCATCGGCAAGCTCTATCGCATGGGACCGCTGCCTGCAAATGAGAACAGGGCCGCTGAATCGGCGACCGATGATCCGGACGTTGAGGGCGAAGCCGACGAGGGCAAGGTAAACACCTCGATGACGGATGAAGGGTTGGCAGGTCGTTGAAAGTGCATGGATTGACAGCCCCGCGTGACCTGGCTTGTCACGCCCACGGTCCCTTGCCATGAAAGGCCCCCGTGAAACCGACTTCGCCTACCAGGCGGTATACCGTTACCTGATCAGCCTGATCGGCGAAACCGCCAGCGATGAACACCTGCGCTTGCCGTCCTTGCGCCAACTGGCCGAGCGCCTGAACGTGTCGATCTCGACCATCCAGTACGCGTACTCTCTACTGGAGAAAGAAGGACGGGTGTATTCGGTGGCCAAGTCTGGCTACTACGCGCTGCCGACGCCGTCCATCGGCAGGCTCTACAGTGGTAACGACTTGCTCGAAAGCGTCTATATCAACGCTCGTCGCCCTGGAATGCTGGTACTGAGTAGTGATGAGCCGGCATTGTTGCAGCCGATCGACAGCCCATTGCTGCTACTGGAAAGAGAGCTGTTGCGCCAATACCCGCGCCAGCCGCAACCGAATTCGCAGCCCTGCGGTGAGCTCGAGCTACGCATGGCGCTGGCCGCACGCTACACCACCTCACCTGTCCGCTGCTGGCATGCCGATGACGTCTACATCGGTGCGGATCTTCGCGGTGTGCTGGAAATTCTGATGGCCGTGCTGTGCCTCAAGGATGCTGCTGTGGTGGTGGAGTCGCCTTGTGATTGGGCGATATTGCGCTTGTTCCAGGCCGCGGGTGTGCGGGTGATCGAATGGCCCTTGCTGGCCAATGGAAGCCTGCACCACGAACGCCTCAAGGAGTTGCTGGAAAACGAACCGGTGCGTCTGGTGATGGTTTCATCCGGGTTGAACATGCCCCGTGGCAGCCGTGCGCCGGACGACAACCGACAAGCCGTCGCGCAATTGCTGGAGGGGCATGACTGTTGGGTGCTGGAGAACGATTGCTACGGTGAGCTTGATTTCGAGCCCGACGGACTGCGGTTTCGCGATCTGCTGGCCCCGGAACGGCTGATGGTGTTTTCCACATTTGAGAAAATCATCGGGCCGGAAGCCCCCTACGGCTATCTGCTCTCGCGCCATTTGGGCGCCGCGTTGCAACGGCAGTTTCTGCTGCGCGCCTTCCGCCTGTCACCGATTCGCCAGAAAGCCATTGCCCGCCTGTACAGCAACGGGCGCATCGATCAGCACTTGCAGTTGTTGCGACGCCGGCTCAAGGACAGCAAGGTGCAGATGATCCAGCTGCTGTGCGAGCGACTGGGTGATGCCCTGCAATTCGTCGAGCCTGAAGGTGGCGCAACCGTCTGGGTGCGTTCGATGCGCCGGGTCGATGTACGCCAGGTGTTCCAGCGCCTGCTCAAGCATCAGGTGGTGATTGCGCCGGGAGAACTGTTCAGTCTCCAGGGCCTGCATACGCAGCACCTGCGCTTGAGTCACAGCGTCGGCAGCGATCATGACCTGGCCACCGCACTGAGCTTGTTGGGGGATGCGTTGCGCCGCGAGTCGATCGACTGAGCAGGGTAGTTCGGGATTTATAACATGGCGGGTGGGCAGGGCCGGGATCGATAACGTCGCGCCGCGGTCAAAC
Source organism: Pseudomonas sp. SDO5532_S415 (assembly GCF_054071155.1). Lineage (NCBI taxonomy): Bacteria > Pseudomonadati > Pseudomonadota > Gammaproteobacteria > Pseudomonadales > Pseudomonadaceae > Pseudomonas > Pseudomonas sp. SDO5532_S415. The sequence continues at coordinate 13,097 of NZ_JBSVWS010000093.1, forward strand.
TGCCAGTAAACTGCGTTCCAATTCCTGAACCACTCTATTCCAGAGGTTTTGCATGACACTCAGTCATTTTGCGGGTAAACCGGCACCGGCAGAATTGTTGGTCGACATCCCGCGACTGGTAACGGCGTATTACACCGGCCAGCCTGATGCCGCCATCTCGACCCAGCGCGTGGCGTTCGGCACGTCCGGGCACCGAGGCAGCTCCTTCGACCTGAGTTTCAACGAATGGCACGTGCTGGCGATCAGTCAGGCGATCTGCCTGTATCGCGAAGCCCAGGGCATTGACGGTCCGCTGTTCGTCGGCATCGACACCCATGCGCTGTCCACGCCGGCCGGCGCCAGCGCCCTGGAAGTGCTGGCCGCCAATGGCGTGACGGTGATGATCGCCGAAGGCGACGAATACACGCCGACGCCGGCCATTTCCCACGCGATTCTTTGCTATAACCGCGGACGCACCTCGGGCCTGGCCGACGGCATCGTCATTACGCCGTCCCACAACCCGCCGCAAAGTGGTGGCTACAAGTACAACCCTACCAACGGTGGCCCGGCCGATACCCACATCACCAAGTGGATCGAAGCCAAGGCCAACGAACTGCTGGCCAACAAGCTTGCGGGCGTCAAACGCATCAGCTATGAGCAGGCGCTGAAGGCCAGAACCACCCATCGTCACGACTACGTGAACACCTACGTCGCCGACCTGATCAACGTGATCGATTTCGATGCGATCCGCGATGCCAAGCTGCGTCTGGGTGTCGATCCGCTGGGTGGAGCAGGGGTGCGCTACTGGTCGGCGATTGCCGAGCATTACCGCCTGGATCTGGACGTGGTGAACAAGCAGGTTGATTCGACCTTCCGCTTCATGACCGTCGACTGGGATGGCCAGATTCGCATGGACCCGTCGTCCACTCACGCCATGCAAGGCCTGATCGGCCTCAAAGAGCGCTTCGACGTGGCGTTTGCCTGCGACCCGGATCACGACCGTCACGGTATTGTCACCCCATCCGGCGGCTTGCTGGCGCCGAACAACTACCTCGCAGTCTCTATCGATTACCTGTTCCAGAACCGTCCGCACTGGCGCGCCGATGCGGCCGTGGGCAAAACCGTGGTCAGCAGCGGCCTGATCGATCGCGTGGCCAAGCGCCTGGGTCGTCGCCTGTACGAAGTACCGGTTGGCTTCAAGTGGTTTGCCGATGGCCTGTTCGACGGCTCCCTGGGCTTTGGTGGCGAAGAAAGCGCCGGTGCATCGTTCCTGCGCAAGGACGGTGGTGTCTGGAGTACCGACAAGGACGGCCTGATCCCGGCGCTGCTGGCAGCCGAAATGACCGCCCGCACCGGTCGTGACCCTAGCCAGGCCTATCGTGCCTTGACCGATGAGCTGGGCGAACCGTTCTCGGTGCGCGTCGACGCCAAGGCCAATCCAGAGCAGAAAGCCCTGCTGAGCAAGCTGTCGCCAGCGCAAGTCACCTCGACCGAACTGGCGGGTGAGGCGATCCAGAGCATCCTCAGCCACGCGCCGGGTAACGACCAGGCGATTGGCGGCCTGAAGGTCATGACCGAAAACGGCTGGTTCGCGGCGCGTCCGTCGGGTACCGAGGATATCTACAAGATCTATGCGGAAAGCTTTGTCAGTGATGCGCATCTCAAGCAGTTGGTGGCGGAAGCCCAAACCCTTGTGGATGGCGCGATTTCCGCGAAATAAGTGACGGCCCTGTGGCGAGGGGATTTATCCCCGTTCGGCTGCGTAGCAGTCGTAAATCTGCAGACGCGGTGTATCAGAAGAACTGCATTTGCCGGGTTTGGGGTCGCTTCGCAACCCAACGGGGATAAATCCCCTCGCCACAAAGGGCTTGACGAAAAAAAAGGGGTGACCAATTTGGTCGCCCCTTTTTTGGCCCGGCTTTACCGGATCAAGCCAGATCCACCAACACGATTTCACTGTCCTCGATCGCCGTTACTCGCAGCACCTGCTCCTGGGCTACCGCAACACCGTCTCGAGCTTGTGCACGCAAGCCATTGACTTCAATGATACCGGTCGCGGGTACCAGGTACGCACGACGGCCAGCGTCCAGATGATATTCGGCGGTTTCCCCAGCCTTCAGATTCGCCGCCACCAGCCGCGCGTCGGCGCGAATACGCAGGCTTTGATCGTCGCCCGACTTGCCGCTGGCCAGGGTCACAAAACCTTCGCGCTGGCCTTTGGGGAAGGGTTTGGCGCCCCAGGACGGTGCCAGGCCGGATTCGTTGGGAATGATCCAGATCTGGAAAATCTTGGTCGGCGTCGCTTCCAGGTTGTATTCGCTGTGGGCGATGCCGGTGCCGGCACTCATGACCTGAACGTCACCCGCTTCGGTGCGGCCCTTGTTGCCAAGGTTGTCCTGATGGCTGATGGCGCCTTCACGCACATAGGTAATGATTTCCATGTCCCGGTGAGGGTGTTGCGGGAAACCGGTACCAGGGGCGATCACGTCGTCGTTCCACACCCGCAGGTTGCCCCAGTTCATACGCTGGGGGTCGTAGTACTCGGCGAACGAAAAGTGGTGATGGGCATCCAACCAGCCGTGGTGTGCGCCACCGAGCGAGTTGAAAGGTCTGAGTTCAAGCATGATCGTCTCCTGGAAAGGTTCGTCATGGGGCAAGGCGCCTGGGCCATGAAGCGAGACCGGTGGTTGATGACGGGCATCATCCTTCAGCCAACAATCGATAAAAAGCGTAAAAAATGCCTCATAACTATCGGATTGTTTGATGTGAAGTCATCTCGAAACACTCTCATCCAGCTTTCACTTCAACGCATAAGCCAATGAGTCATAAGCATTTCACTAGAACTCAAAGGCAAATGCAGACACCATAGCCTTCAACAGCCTCACACCCTGGAGTCCGTCCGCGTGTCGCAACACACCCCCGATCTTCCGCCTGAACTTCGTCCACTGGCCGAGATGCCGCTGCTCAAGCGCCTGGCTGCCCGTTTTTTCGGCCACGGCCTGACGCGCCTGCGTGCACAACACCGCGCGTCCTGGTTGCATGGCCAGGCGGATGGTTTCCGCAGCGGGCACATTGCCGGGGTGGAGTACGGCTACAAGGAAGGCAAGCTCGAAGGGTTGGAAGAAGGCCGACAGGTGCTGCTGATTCGCGATTCGCGCTCTACCGAGCATCGGCCGCCGAACATTGATGATCACCTGTTCGACGACTGGCGCCTGCCGCTGACCGCCGAGCTGAAAAAGCGCATGAAGGCCGATGTCGCCCGACTGTTGCCGGCCCATGCGCAACCCAGCGCCGCCCAGTGGAAGATGATTTTCAGCGATACGCCCTCAACCTCGGTGATCGCCGGTGCCGGGGCCGGTAAATCGACAACGCTGGTCCTGCGCATTGTGCTGTTGGCGCATTATCTGGGATTCGAGCTCAGCTCCATGACCGTGGTGACCTTCACCCGCGAGTCACGCAAGGATTTCATCAGTAAGCTGATCGAGATCTTCGCGCTCTGGGGGCGGGCGCTCAGTTTCAAGGAAGCGCGGGATCTGGTGCGTACCTTTCACTCGCGGATTCTGCCGATGGTGCGCAGCCTGCCGGGGTTCGAGCGCCTGCAAGCTTTCGAAAACCTCAGCCTTCGCGCGCAAGGCGATGATGAACAGGTGGACAGCAACCCGTTCGACCTGCGCATCAACGACGCCCAGCGCCAGCAGCTCAATGCCTGTTACCACGCCCTGTACACCCGCGATGAACGCTTTCGCGAATTGATCCAGCCATTGTCGCGCCACGCCTTGCAGCTCAAGGAACTGGAGCGCGATCACCCGGATGTGCAGAAACGCATGGCCGTAACCGAACTGGCGGCCAAGCGCGATGAAGAGCTGTGCGACACGATCGAAGATTTGTGGTTTCGCGCCAAGGCCTGGCCGATCAGGGGCATTGAGCCGAATCGCCAGACCTTCGATATCAACGGCTCGACATTCCATAGTCACGGTTACATTCCGTCCCTGGACGCGTGGGTCGTGTTGGGGTTCGATCCACGGGAAAACCCGCAGGTCACCCGCCCGAACGCCAAGCTGACGGTACGCGCAGAATGGGCAGTAAAGCGCACCCTGTTTCAAGCTTTCTGTCGCAAACCATTGATATGGCTGGATAGTTACGAGTCATCGAAGCGTGTCCTGGCGTCACTGGCCGGCGATGCCAGTGCCGGGCCGGGCTTCGATTACAAGGTCAAGGGCGAACTTGCGTCTGCGCCGCTGCTGGATTGTTTTGTCGCCGCCGCCGGGTTTATCGAGAACCTCGGCCTGGATGTACCGAACGCCGTCAGCCAGATGAGCTTCGCCAAGGACGACCCGGACCGGTTTTTCTTCGAGGCCCTGAGCCTGTACTGGCGCGCTCTGGAAGACCATTTGCTGGATCAGAAGCCGCCGATCATGACCTACAACCGGATGTTTGCCCTGTTCAGCGAGCACTCCCCGGAAAATCTCAAGCTGCTCAGCGATGAGCTGCTGCGACCGTTGTCGCATCTGATGGTCGACGAATTCCAGGACGTCTCCCCGCAAATCGTCTCCTGGATTCGCGCCAGCCTGGCCGAGATCCGCAGTCGCGGGCCGGCCATGCACGTGGGACGCGGAGCCCGGCGTTCGTCATTGCTTTGCGTCGGCGACGACTGGCAATCGATTTACGGCTGGCGCGGCAGTTCGCCGAGTTTTTTCATGGAGTTCAACAAGGAATTCTCTTCGCCGAGCACCACCAAAGTCATGCTCAGCGACAACTACCGCAGCCACCAGCACATCATCGACGCCGCCGAGCACATCGTGCGCGCTGCGCCGGCGATTGCCGGCAAAAAGGCCAAGGCCAGTGGCGAACCCAGGGATTTGCTGCCGGTCAACGTGCTGGATCGTGACGACCAGGGCATGGCCAAACGCTTGATCGAGCATTATCGAAAGGGCGATTCAATCTTGATGCTTTATCGAAAAAGTAGCGATAAGTTGTTGATAGAAGAGCATATTCAGTCTGTAGTTAATGTGGATTCTAGCTTGCCCTACGAAGCGCGGCGCTTGAAGCAACTGACTTATCACAGTGCCAAGGGCCTCCAGGCTGATGCGGTATTCCTGCTCGGTGATTGTCAGCACCTGACCAGTTCGCCTTACAAGAATCAGGTGTACCGCATGGCGGGTCTGGGCAAGACCGGTGACAGCGAACCGTACGATAACGCGCAAAAGGACGAAATTCTGCGCCTGGCTTACGTCGGCATCACCCGGGCGGTGAGTCATTGCTACTGGTATGTCGACGGGCAGGATACCCAGGCTGCCAACACGCCCAAGGCGTCCGACCGGATCGGCAAGGGCAAGGCGTTCTTTGCTGATCATCGGCAGGCCAAGACTTCGGTTTGAAGTCAATATGGGCCGCCTGCTCGCGAAGGAGGCCTTACAGCCGACCTGATTTTGGCGGATGCACCCAATCCCTGTGGGAGCGAGCCTGCTCGCGAAGGCGGTCTGGCATTGACCATTGATGTTGACTGACACGGCCTCTTCGCGAGCAGGCTCGCTCCCACAGTGTTTTGCATCAGGCATGAAAAAGCCCACATTCAGTGGGCTTTTTGTTGGCTATCAGGCTTCATGCATAACTTCTGAGCGCCATCGGTGGAATGAACGCTTCAAGTTCATCCTCTACCGCTTCGATTATTCGCTCGACATCGGCGGCATTCATGACCGTCGCACAAGGAATGCCGGCAATGGCGATCATGGTCTCGCCACTGGCCCGATCAAACAGACGGGCTATCATGCTGCCCGGGGCATCCATGCTTGCCTCGAAACCCATGGGATGAAAATGCCAGCGCATCAGCTGGCAGGCATTTGGAAAAGTGACCTTGCTGAACCCTTTATTCATGTGTTGCCCGCCTTCTTCATCGAGCGCTTCCTTTAGCTCATGTTAGGAGGGAAGAGCCTTCATTGGCTCAACCAGTGACAGACTTTAAAAGTAGCATCCGGATGTGAAAAAAATGTGTTTTTTTCAGTCCGTTTGGCGATTGCTGCATTTTTTTTGATTCAGGTCACTGTTCGAGCGCGGTTCCCCTGGCCGGACAGCCATTGAAGCGGGCAGGAAACTTCGGCAAGCTCGGTTTTTTTCGTCGAGACCTTTATGCACGCCGAGGATGATGGTCCGCTGCAAACCCAGGCCACGGGCGAGACGGTCATGCGCTATCACTTGCGCTGGAAACACCGGGATCTGGACGGGGTCATGGCGTTGTATCACCCTGAGATTCAGTACAGCGACTTTTTCCAGAACCGCGTCATGGGCCTGGACGAGCTGCGCGAGTACGTACGCAGCAGCATGCCCCGCGATCCGGATGAAGCGCTGGAGCACTCGGACCGCATTCGCCTGGATGGCAACACGGCATTCATTCAGTACCGCATCACCCTGCGCGGTGGCGAAGGCCTGGTATCGTTTCGCGCCAGCGAGGCCATCACCGTGCGCGATGGACTGATCTGGCGCGTCAACGAGTATGCCTCGCTGGTTCACGAGCCAACCACCAGCAAAACCGACGGCAAGCAACGCCCGGCGGTCAGTCGCCTCGGCTTGTCGCCACGCCAATTGAGTTTCATGGCTGACGACCTGCAACAGTACTTCCAGCGCCAGCAACCTTATCTCGACCCTGAGCTCGATCTGCAACGGGTGGCGAAGGAGTGCGGGTACAGTCGCAACCAGATTTCCTATCTGCTCAACCAGGTGCTCGGCCAGAGCTTCTATCGCTACGTCAACCAGGCCCGCCTGCAGCACCTGCTGGCGGCGCTGGAAAGCGCGGCGTCGCCGTTGCGCATCGACGAATTGGCATTCGCCGCCGGCTTCAATTCACTGTCGGCGTTCTACAGCTGTTTTCGCCAGCACACCGGTCAGTCGCCCAAGGCCTACGCCAAGCAAATTTCTTTGCGTGCACGCGCGCAAGACAGTCACTGAACCCGCGCACTAGGATCAACGCCATCGAAGTTTGAGTGGCGGAGTCTTGCATGCCGGCATGGCGCAGTATCAGTTTGTGGATGGACCAACTCGACGAGCCGCTGCTGGCGCGTGCGGCGCTGGAGCAGGACCTGGACATCGACGTGGCGATCATCGGTGCCGGGTACACCGGGCTGTGGACCGCGTACTACCTCAAGCGTCAGGCACCGGACCTGAGCATTGCCATCATCGAGGCGCAAACCGCCGGTTTTGGCGCCTCGGGCCGTAATGGCGGCTGGCTGATGGGCAATCTGCTGGGCGAAGACCGGCTGCTGGCAGGCCTTTCACCGGAACGGCGCCGGGCGTCCTACGACTTGCTGCACAACATCCCCGAAGAAGTACGGATTGTCCTGGAACGTGAAGGTATCGACTGTGATTTGCGCCAGGGCGGAGCGCTGTATTGTGCCGCCCGCTACCCGGAGCAGGAAGCCAGTCTGCGCCAGTACCTGGACAAACTCTATCGCCAGGGCCTCAACGAAAACGATTACCGCTGGCTCAGCCCGGAACAGCTGGCGCAACAGATCCGCATCGCCAAACCCTACGGCGGCATCCATGCGCCCCACGTCGCGACCCTGCACCCGGCGAAGCTGGCGCGCGGCCTGGCACGCACGGTCGAGCGCATGGGGGTCAGGATCTACGAAAACAGCCCGGTCACACAGTGGCAGTCCGGCAGCCTGCGCACGGCGCAAGCCTCGGTGCGCAGCCGCTGGGTGGTGCCGGCGGTGGAAGGCTATGCCGTCACGCTGCCGCCGTTGGGGCGCTATCAGTTGCCGGTACAAAGCCTGATCGTCGCCACCGAACCGCTGCCTGCCGCTACGTGGGACGAGATCGGTCTCAGTCACGGTCAGGCCTTCGGTGAAAGCAGCCGTCAGGTCACCTACGGCCAGCGCACGGCCGACAATCGGTTGATCTTTGGTGCTCGGGGCGGGTACCAATTTGCCGGCCGGCTACGCCATGACTTCGACCTGACCCGCAGCGAGATCGAACTGCGACGCTATCTGTTCGGCGAACTGTTTCCGCAACTCAAGAACGTGCGGATCACCCATGGCTGGGGCGGCAATCTGGGCATGTCCCGGCGTTTCAAACCGCACATGCTGTGTGATCGCGCCAGCGGCATAGCGTTGTCCGGCGGTTACGGCGGGGAAGGCGTCGGTGCGAGCAACCTGGGTGGGCGAACCCTGGCAGACCTGATTCTGGAGCGCGACACCGAGCTGGTTCGCCAGCCGTGGGTCATTCCCCAGGGCGGGCTCGACGCGCTGAAGGCCTGGGAGCCCGAACCGTGCCGCTGGCTCGGTTACAACGCGATCATCCGCAGTTTCGTTCACGAAGACCAGACCTTGGCCAACCCGGCCTCCGCACCCTGGCGGCGCAGGCTCGCCAGCGGGGTCGCGGGGTTCATGGAAAGTTTCATGCAGTAAACCGCGCGCACTTCATCCCTAGGCTTCATCGACAGGTACTCCCATGGGCATCACGCAATTCAAGAACACCGCAACCCTGAAGCTGGAAGAGTCGAACCCGGTCGCCGTGCCATTGGGTGCACCCGTGGCGGTGGCGTCGACCACCAGCGTGGAGCGCGACGACGGCGTCGAAACCGGCGTCTGGGAATGCACGCCCGGTCGTTGGCGGCGGCAGATCGTCGCCCAGGAGTTCTGTCACTTCATCCAGGGCCGCTGCACCTTCACCCCGGACGACGGTGAAACCCTGCACATAGAAGCCGGTGACGCACTGATGTTGCCGGCCAACACCCTCGGTATCTGGGATATCCAGGAGACCGTGCGCAAGAGCTACGTTTTGATTTTTTGAATCCTTGATTGCCTGCCAACAAAAAAAACCTGCACAGGAATCGCCCCATGCTCCGAAAGACACTGACCCTGGCACCACTGATGCTCGCCGCTGCAATCAGTCAGGCAGCGGAAACCGTCAAGATCTACAACTGGTCCGACTACATCGCGCCGGACACCACGAAGAACTTCCAGAAAGAAACCGGCATCGCCTTCACCTACGACGTCTACGACAGTAACGAAACCCTCGACGGCAAGTTGATGACCGGCAAATCCGGTTACGACGTGGTGTTCCCGTCCAACCACTTCATGGCGCGACAGATCGAAGGCGGAGCACTGAAGACACTCGACAAGCGCCAATTGCCCAACTGGAAGAACCTCAATCCGGTGCTGCTCAATGCCTTGCAGACCAACGATCCGGGCAACGAGCACGGCTTCCCGTACCTGTGGGGCAGTACCGGTATCGGCTACAACATCGCCAAGGTCAAAGCGGTGCTGGGGGATAACGCGCCCGTGGATTCCTGGGACCTGATCTTCAAGCCGGAAAACATGCAAAAACTGCAGAAATGCGGTGTGGCCATCCTCGATAACGGCCCGGAACTGCTGCCCGCCGCGCTGAACTACCTGGGCCTGCCGCACCACAGTAAAAATCCGGAAGACTACAAAAAGGCCGAAGCGCTGCTGATGAAAGTCCGGCCCTATGTCAGCTATTTCCACTCCTCCAAGTACACAAGCGACCTGGCCAACGGCGATATCTGTGTGGCGGTCGGATTCTCTGGCGACATCCTGCAAGCGGAGAATCGCGCCAAAGAAGCCAAAAATGGTATCGACATTGGTTATTCGATTCCCAAGGAAGGCGCCGCGATCTGGTTCGACATGGTCGCCATGCCCGCCGACGCCCCGGACGAAAAGGCTGGTTACGCCTTCATGAACTACCTGCTGCGCCCGGACGTAATGGCCGGCATCAGTAACTATGTGCACTACGCCAATGGCAACGAACAGGCAGACAGCCTGATCGATCCGGCCATCAAGAATGACACCAAGGTCTACCCGAGCCCGGAAATGATGGGGAAACTGTTCGCGCTCGAAGCGATGCCGTTGAACATCGACCGGATTCGTACCCGGGTGTGGAACAAGATCCGCACCGGCAGCTGACCGGTTGGGTCGCGCCATCGGGACAGGACGTCCCGTGGCGCGATCAGCCGACGGGCTCCGGCGTACAAGTCATTTGGCTGGAGCCCGGTATCTGCAACAAAGCCTCGTTGCCGGTTTGCCAGAAGCTGTAGTTGCCCCGGTAATCCTTGCCGTTGTATTGGGTGGCGTAATCATTCGGCACCTGGAGAAGGGTGGCCGAGACGTTTGCCCATTTCAGGTACACGACACGCGGCTGCACATTAAAGAACGTGGCGGCAACCAGCGCGTTGAGCCCCGCGCAACGAAAGGCGACCGGGCCGTCTGTGAGTCTGCTCGGGTCTTTGGTTCGCACGATGGCCGAACCCTGGCGAAGCTGGTGCGCCCGCTCGGCATAGCTTTGGATCAGGCATGCCTTGGCGTCTGCTCCGGCGCCACACTGGTTGCGGGCGTCGACCCAGAACCGTTGTTCGATCTCGACCTTGTCCGGACGTGGTACCGAATGATCGTCCGTGAGCGCCAGGCGATAAAGGCGTGTCAGCTCGATTTCCATCTGCTTGAGTTGCGGGTCGCGACAGATGAGCTTCTCGGCAGGTGCGCTGGTCCTGGCGCAGTCGAAGCTGGTTGTGATGACCGTATAAGTCCCGGCATTTGCACAAAGGCTCGTTGTCGCACACGCGCTGGCGGCGATGAGAGCGGCCAAAAAGGGCGTGACCATTTTCATGTCGGTTTCACCCGGATCATTTCGTGAGGCCCGTCTTTCGTTCACAGGGCTGTATCGCAGTTTAAGGCAGTGTGCGAAACCTGCCACACCGAAGAGGGGGCGCCGGATCGATAGCGCCGGTTGGCCAGGGCTGGACACCGTTTGCCTGAAGCTAATGCCGGGCCTGTTGTGGCCTCTTCGCGAGCAGGCTCGCTCCCACAAGGTTGGCGCATATC
>NZ_JBSVWS010000094.1:0-23786 GCF_054071155.1 Pseudomonas sp. SDO5532_S415
TTTTTCATTGCAGATCTCCTTCTCATGTGGGAGCGAGCCTGCTCGCGAAGGCGCCCTAAAGAACACCTCAAATCCCGCAGAGCTCACGCAACAGCGCGGTATCGAGATGCTGCTCCACCAAATCCGCCAAGCGCTCGATATCCCGCTCGCGCAACCCGTGGTAATCCACATCCTGCACAGCCTGCAAACCGGCCCAGCGCAACAACGCACTGCAGGCCGCCGGTGATTCAAACAAGCCGTGCAGGTAGGTGCCGAGAATCTGCCCGTCGGTACTTTGCGCACCGTCACAACGACCATCATCGAGCTGCACCGCGGTGTTTTCCAACGCCGCTCCGGTGGTCACGCCGGCATGGATTTCATAGCCGCTGACTTCAGCATTCTCCAGCGCCAGGCGCCCACGCACATTGCGCAGTTGCTTCTGTGCTTCGAGCCGGGTTTCGAACGCCAGCAACCCCAGGCCGATGCTGGAACCCGGCGCGCCTTCAAGGCCCAGCGGATCGTGTACCTGCTCACCGAGCATTTGCAGGCCGCCGCAGATGCCCAGCACTTTCCCGCCATAGCGCAGATGTCGAGAGATCGCGGTGTCCCAGCCGTTGGCCCGCAGATAAGCGAGATCACTGCGCACGCTTTTCGAGCCGGGAAGAATGATCAGATCGGCCGGTGGAATCGCCTGGCCGGGACCGATGAAATGCAGGTCCACTTGCGGATGCAGGCGCAACGGGTCGAAGTCGGTGTGATTACTGATGCGCGGCAGCACCGGCACCACCACGTTCAACACCTGCTCAGCCTTGTCGGTCTGGCGCTGATCGATACCGTCCTCGGCTTCCAGATGCAGGTCCATTACGTATGGCAACACGCCGATCACCGGTTTGCCGGTGCGTTCCTCCAGCCAGTCCAGGCCCGGTTGCAGCAAAGCGATATCGCCACGAAAACGGTTGATGATGAAGCCCTTGACCCGCGCCTGTTCGCTGGGCGACAGCAGCTCCAGCGTGCCCACCAGGTGGGCGAACACTCCGCCTCGATTGATGTCGGCGATCAGCACCACCGGACAATCCACCGCTTCGGCGAAGCCCATGTTGGCAATGTCGCCGGCACGCAGATTGATCTCGGCAGGCGAACCGGCACCTTCGACCATCACCAGCGGATAGGCCGCGCTCAACCGGGCATGGGAGGCCAACACCGCTTGCATGGCGATGGCTTTGTAGTCGTGATAAGCCACGGCATTCATGGTCGTGACTGCACGACCGTGGATGATCACCTGGGCGCCGGTGTCGCTGTTGGGTTTGAGCAGCACCGGGTTCATGTCCGTGTGCGGTTCGAGATACGCGGCCTGGGCCTGCACCGCTTGTGCGCGACCGATCTCGCCACCGTCGGCCGTCACCGCGCTGTTGAGCGCCATGTTCTGCGGCTTGAATGGCACCACGTCTACACCCTGACGCGTGACCCAACGGCACAGCGCCGTCACCAGCGTGCTTTTGCCGGCGTCCGATGTGGTGCCCTGCACCATCAAGGTGGTCATGAGGCTTCCTTGGCAAAGTCTTCAAATGCGGCGGCGAGGCGTGTCCAGTCGGCTTCATCGGCCGGCAAGCCAAAACGCAGGCTGCTGTTCAGCGTGAACAATCGCAGCAGAATGCCACGCCGGGCCATGAATTCATGGAGCTCTTCGGCGCGTTCGGTGATCAGCCATTGGAACAAGGCGCAACCGCCTTGGGGTTTGAAACCGTGCTGCTCAAGCAACGACGCCAACCGTTCGCTGGCCTCCTCGGCTCGCACCCGTTGCCGCACATGCCCTTCGGTATCGCGCAGGCAAGCCTGGCCCAGCACCCGGGTCGGGCCGCTCACCGCCCAGGGTCCGACCTGTTCGGCGAGCAACTTGAGCAATTTGCGCTCGGCCAGGACAAACCCCAGACGCACCCCGGCCAGGCCGAAAAACTTGCCGAACGAACGCAGCACAATCAGTCCGACCTGATGAGCAAACGGCGCCACACTCAGGTGCGGCGTGTTATCCATGAACGCTTCGTCCACCACCAGCCAGCCACCGCGCTGGGCCAGCCGCGAATGCCAATCGAGCAATCGCGCAGGCGTCAGGCTCAGGCCGGTGGGATTGTTCGGGTTGACCACCACCAGCACATCGAGACTGTCGACAAAGAAATCGACTTCCTGCTCCAGCACTTCGCGCACGATGTAGCCATTACGACGCCAGGCTTCGGCATGTTCGGCGTAACACGGCGACAGCACGCCGACCTTGCCCGCCCGGCGCAATCGCGGCAACAACTGGATGGCCATCTGCGAACCGGCCACCGGCAGTGCTTGCAAGGTGCCGTAGTAGTCGCAGGCGGCCTGCTCCAGGCCGTCATCGGTTTCCGGCAAGCGTGCCCAGGCCCGCAGCGGGATCTGCGGCACCGGGAACGGCCAGGGCGCCAGGCCGCTGGACAGGTCAAGCCAATCGGCTTGCGCGATGCCGTATTCGAGCGCCGCCTTGCGCAACCGTCCACCGTGTTCAAGCATAAAATTCAGCCCCCACGCAGAGAATCAGCAGCCATAACCATACCCCGCGCTGGACCAATTGCCAGCCGCGGTCAATGGAGTCGGCGTCCGCCGGCAGGCCTTCGCCCAGTGTCGGACGCTCATGCAGTTCGCCGTGATAAATCGCCGGCCCACCCAACTCGACGCCCAGGGCACCAGCACCCGCCGCCATCACCGGACCGGCATTCGGACTGTCCCAGGTCGGGCCCTGGGTACGCCAACATTTCAAGGCCAACCGAGTCTTGCCCAGCAGCGCGTAGGTCAACGCCACCAACCGCGCGGGAATGTAATTGAGTACATCGTCGATCTTCGCCGCGGCCCAGCCAAATCGCTCGAAGCGTTCATTGCGATAGCCCCACATCGCATCCAGGGTGTTGCTCAAACGGTAGAGCACCACGCCAGGCGCACCGGCCACGGCAAACCAGAACAAAGCGGCGAACACCGCATCGCTGCCGTTCTCCAGCACCGACTCGGTGGCGGCGCGGGCGACTGCGGTTTTGTCGAGCTCACTGGTCTGACGGCTGACCAGGTAACCCACCCGCGTGCGCGCCTCCTCCAGATCATCGCTGCGCAGAGCCTTGGCCACTGGTTCGACATGCTCACCGAGGCTGCGCATGCCCAGGGCGCAATACAGTGCGAGAATCTCGACGACCCAACCCACATAAGGCGCCCAGGAAAACGCCGTGGCCAACAGCGTCAGCGGCAACACGGCGATCACCCACGCGGTCACGCCATGGCTGCGCCAGCCGCGACCACCGCCGTTGAAACGTTGCTCGATGCGCTCGGCAAAACGGCCGAACGCCACCAGCGGATGCCAGCGTTTGGGTTCGCCCAGCAGCGCATCCAGCGCCACGGCGGCGACACTCAATAACGCCACACTCATGGACGCACTCCCCAATAATTCTCGTATAACAATTCACTGAGCGGACGCGCCTGCGCCCAGCCCTCCAGCACCAGCATCGGTGCCGGATAAAATTCCTTGACCGGTCCCAGGCACAAAATGGCCAACGGCTTGGCGCCTGACGGCAGACCCAGCAGGTCTGCCAGCGCTTGTGGTTCGAACAGCGAGACCCAACCCATGCCCAACCCTTCGGCGCGGGACGCCAGCCACAGGTTCTGGATCGCGCAAGACAACGAGGCCAGGTCCATTTCCGGCAAGGTGCGCCGACCGAAGATATGCCGTTCGCGATCATCCATCAGCGCCGCGACCAGCACTTCGGCGCAATCGTTGATGCCTTCAACCTTGAGTTGCATGAATTCGTCGGTGCGCTCACCCAGGGCTTCGGCAGTGCGGATGCGTTCTTCTTCCACCAGCGCCTGGATCTTGCCGCGCAAGGCGCGGTCGCTGATGCGAATGAAACGCCAAGGCTGCATCAGGCCGACACTCGGCGCCTGGTGCGCGGCTTCGAGCAGGCGCCGCAAGAGCTCGGGCTCGACGGTGCCACCACTGAAGTGGCGCATGTCGCGGCGTTCGGCGATGGCGCGATAAACCGCTTCGCGTTCGGCCGGACTGAATGCGTTGTCAGTCATGGCCTCTTCGCGAGCAGGCTCGCTCCCACAGGATTCAGGTGATCATTGGTGGGCGCGAGCCTGCTCGCGAAGGCATCCCCTCGGTCAGGCGCAAACAGCGCGGCGACCGCGGTTGGATTGGACGGAAAATAAAAATGCACATACGAGGCCGTCATCCGCCCCTGACGATAAACTGCCTCCGCCCCACGCCCGCCGTTAGGGCTCAAGCCCCGGGCAATCGGCGTCAGTTCGGTGGTGGTCAGCGAATGATGATAGGTGTGGCCGCGCAGCGAACCTTCCGGCAGTTCAACCGCTTGCAAGGCCAGCGCGGCGAGGCGCTTTTGCATCACCGCATCGCCGCTCAGCAAGCCGACCAGTTCTGCGCGAGTGCCTTCGACATCGGTCAGCGAATCGAGCAGATAAAGCATGCCGCCACATTCGGCCAGCAACGGTTTGCCCGCTGCGTGGTGCGCACGGATAGCGCTGAGCATCGACGTGTTTTGTGCCAGGGCCACATGGTGCAATTCCGGATAGCCACCCGGTAGATACAGGCTGTCTGCCTCCGGCAAATCCGCATCACGGATCGGCGAGAAAAACCGCAGCTCGGCGCCCATCGCCCGCAGCAAATCAAGGCTGGCGCCGTAGGTGAAGGCAAACGCTTCGTCCCGGGCCACGGCAATGCGCACGCCGGCCAGCAGTGGCTCGGCGGCAATCACATCCGGCGCGGCGAATTCAACCGCCGGCGGCAGCGCAACCTCGCAACTGCCGGCCAAGGCATCGGCTGCCGCATCGAGACGCACATCGAGGTCGTTCAACTCGCTGGCCTGGACGAGGCCGAGGTGTCGACTCGGCAATTCGATCCCGGTTTCCCGGGACAACGCACCATACCAACGCAGGCCTTCGGTCAGGCTGCCTTCGAGCAGTTGTGCATGACGCAAGGTGCCGACACGATTGGCCAGGACCCCGGCGAACGGCAAGTCCGGCTGATAGCGCGCCAGCCCCAGTGCCAGTGCGCCAAAGGTCTGGGCCATGGCGGTGCCGTCGATCACGCCCAGCACCGGCACACCGAAGTGCCGTGCCAGATCAGCGCTGGACGGTGTGCCGTCGAACAGCCCCATCACGCCTTCGATCAGGATCAGGTCGGCGTCGCCTGCGGCTTCCCACAACAAGCGGCGACTTTCCTGCTCGCCGACCATCCACATGTCCAGTTGATACACCGGCGCACCGCTGGCGCGCTCGAGAATCATCGGGTCGAGAAAGTCGGGGCCACATTTGAACACGCGAACCTTGCGCCCCTGATTGCGATGCAATCGGGCCAGCGCGGCGGTGACAGTGGTCTTGCCCTGTCCGGAGGCCGGCGCGGCAATCAGTACCGCGGGGCAACGACGGGGTTGACTCACAGCTCAACGCCTTTTTGCGCTTTGATCCCGGCCTGGAACGCGTGCTTGATCATGCCCATCTCGGTGACGGTGTCGGCCAGTTCGATCATCTCCGGTTTGGCACCGCGACCGGTGACCACCACGTGCTGCATCGGCGGACGTGCCTGCAAATCACTGAGCACCTGATCGAGATCGAGGTAGCCGTGCTTGAGCGCGATGTTCAATTCATCCAGCACCACCAGGCCGATGGATGGATCGCGCAGCAATTGCTGCGACACCGCCCAGGCCGCTTCAGCGGCGGCGATATCACGCTGACGGTCCTGGGTTTCCCAGGTAAAGCCCTCGCCCATCACATGAAAGCGCACCTGCTCGGGGAAGCGCCGGAAGAACAACTCCTCGCCCGTGCTGTTGCGCCCCTTGATGAACTGCACCACGCCGCACTGCATGCCGTGGCCCAGCGACCGGGCGAGCATGCCGAACGCCGAGCTGCTCTTGCCTTTGCCGTTGCCGGTCAGCACCAGCAACAGGCCGCATTCGTTCGGGGAATTGGCGATGCGTTCGTCGATCACGGCTTTCTTGCGCAGCATGCGCGCCAGATGACGTTCGTCACGATCAGGGGTATCAGTCATGGGGAGCTCTCCGTTGAGGCTGGATAACGGCGGGCAGGCACAAGAATAGACGGCAAGAAGCCTGGCATCGCCCACCGTGATGCCGCTTGGATGGATCAGGCCGGTCTCCGGGCTCATGAGCGGCGTTGGCCTGACTGCGCGCCTTCCCATGTCTTTTGACACAGTGGCTCAAGACGCAGCTTTCACTCATTTACCGTTGCGGGGGCAGCGCCGGAATTGCAGACCTTCGTGCTTTGAAGTGACCACTCACCGGCTTCCCTGTTTCACTCTGTCGGCCCAAGCCACAGAGCACCTGAAACAAGCCGCGAAGGTTAGAGGGTTGGGGGTGGAGCGTCAATTGAAGACGGGGCGTATGAGTGAATAACAGCCGCCCATCCACAATTTGACGTCAATCTTGTGCCACACTCTCAGCAGTGATATCAAAGAGCCACAACCCCACAACACAATAAAAAGGGTGAGCCCCATGCAAGGCATGATCATCAGCAATCCGAAGCTGGAATTCCTGCGACCGGTGCTGGAGCGCTGGTTCGAGTGTATTGACCGCTACAACGCTGTGCGTGGAGATAATGAAACACCGTACTGGCTCGACGAAAAGGCCAATCTCGGCCTGCTCTCAGCTGCGGCATGGATGGCGGAGACGGTCACGCTGCAACAATCGCCCACCCGCAAACAGATCGAAGAAGGCGAACGCAATGGCCGCGCCGACCTGTTTATCGCCACCCCCGAGGCCCGCACCTGGCTGCAGGCCACGCAACGCTGGCCACGGGTCAACAACCTGAACCTGACCCAGGCCCTGCACGACATCACCAGCAACGCCAGGCAAATCAGCTACGCGAGCGACCTGAAGCTCGGTTGCCTGTTCGTCGCCCCGCAAAAAGCCCAGCACGGCGCCACTCCGGAAGAACTGCAAGACATGGTCGACGACCTGCAAAAGGAGCACACCTGCGCCGTGGCCTGGTATTTCCCCTACGCCTATCGCAAGTTGCACAACGAAGCGGGCCACTATCACCCCGGCATCGCCGTGCTGCTGAAAGAGGCTCGCGGCTGAGGGTTGAACCATCCAGCGTCCAGACTTCTCTATGATTAGATCAAG
This sequence comes from Pseudomonas sp. SDO5532_S415, assembly GCF_054071155.1. NCBI lineage: Bacteria > Pseudomonadati > Pseudomonadota > Gammaproteobacteria > Pseudomonadales > Pseudomonadaceae > Pseudomonas > Pseudomonas sp. SDO5532_S415. The sequence goes on from NZ_JBSVWS010000094.1 coordinate 7,137, forward strand.
GCATTCATAGGGAAGATCAGCAATGCGCACGCCTCAACTCGCTTTTGTCATCGCCCTCGCCGGAGGGCTCGCCGCCTGCGGTGAAACCTCCAGGCTGCAAGTCTCCGACGGCACCGGCCCGTCGCCCAAGCTGCCAGAACCGAACAAAACACTGATCCCGACTGTGAACATCGCGCCGGCCATCGGCTGGCCGGACGGCGCGAAACCCGTCGCTGCCGCCGGCACGCAAGTGGCCGCGTTCGCCGAAGGCCTTGATCACCCGCGCTGGCTTTACGTGCTGCCCAATGGCGACGTGCTGGTCGCCGAAACCAACGCCCCGCCAAAACCCGATGGCGGTCAAGGCATTCGTGGCTGGGTCATGAAAAAAGTCATGGGCCGTGCCGGGGCTGGCGTGCCGAGCCCGAACCGCATCACCTTGCTGCGAGATTCGGATCACGATGGCATTGCCGAGACCCGCACGGTCTTCCTGGAAAATCTCAACTCGCCTTTCGGCATGACCCTGGTCGGCAATGATCTATACATTGCCGATACCGATCGCCTGCTGCGCTTTCACTATGAAAACGGCGAGACGGTGATCAAGTCGCAGCCGATCAAAGTGGTGGATTTGCCGGGCGGCGCCCTGAATCACCACTGGACCAAAAACGTCATCGCCAGCAAGGACGGCAGCAAGCTGTACGTCACGGTGGGTTCGAACAGCAACGTCGGCGAAAACGGCATGGATCAGGAGGAAGGACGTGCAGCGATCTGGGAAGTGGATCGCGCCACCGGCAACCACCGGATCTTTGCTTCGGGGATTCGCAATCCGAACGGACTGGCCTGGGAACCCACCAGCGGTGCTTTGTGGACTGCGGTCAATGAGCGGGATGAAATCGGCAGCGACCTGGTGCCCGATTACATCACCTCCGTGAAGGACGGCGGGTTCTATGGTTGGCCTTACAGCTATTACGGCCAGCACGTCGACGTTCGCGTCGAGCCGCAAAAACCCGAGTGGGTGGCCAAGGCGATTGCACCGGACTACGCGGTGGGTCCGCATACCGCGTCACTGGGCCTGACGTTTGCCGAGGGCAACAAGTTGCCGGCGCAATTCAGGGAAGGCGCCTTTATCGGCCAGCACGGCTCATGGAACCGCAAGCCGCACAGTGGCTACAAAGTGATTTTCGTGCCCTTCAGCGCCGGCAAACCGAACGGGCAGCCGGTGGATGTGCTCACGGGGTTTCTCAATGACGACGAAAAAGCCATGGGCCGGCCGGTGGGGGTAGTGATCGATCAGCAAGGTGGCTTGCTGGTGGCGGATGATGTGGGGAACAAGGTTTGGCGGGTGTCCGCGACCAAATAACACCACATAACACTGTGGGAGCGAGCCTGCTCGCGAATAGGCCAGCACATTCAACATCAATGTTACCTGTCGTGCCGCATTCGCGAGCAGGCTCGCTCCCACAGAGACTCAGTGTTTAGCGTTTACGGCAGAGCGTAAGCCCATCCCCCAACGGCAACAACGATAAATCCACCCGCGAATCATCCTTCAAGGCACGATTGAGCGCCTGGATGGCGCGGGTGTCTTCACTTTCCGGATCAGCCTCAAGCACCCGGCCACTCCACAGCGTGTTATCGAACACGGCCAGACCGCCGGTGCGCAACAGACGCAACGCATGCTCCAGATAGACGGGATAGTTGGCCTTGTCAGCATCGATGAAAACAAGATCGAACTGCCCGGGCTGGTCCAGCGTACTCAGGGTTTGCAGCGCAGGCGCCAGACGCAGATCGATTCGCCCGGACAAACCGGCTTCCTGCCAGTAACGGTGCGCCGTAGCGTTGTAATCGCCGGGAATGTCACAGCAGATCAGCGAGCCGTCTTGCGGCAATGCCGCTGCCATGCACAGGGCGCTGTAACCGGTGAAAGTGCCGACTTCCAAAACACGCCTGGCGCCGATGAGTTTCACCAGCAACGCGAGAAACTGCCCCTGCTCGGGCGCCACTTGCCAACGCGCCATGGGCAGCGCCTGGGTCTCGTCGCGCAAACGCTTGAGCAGTTGCGTTTCACGCAGGGACACGTCCAGCAGGTACTGATAGAGCGAATCGTCGAGATTGAGCGTGCGAGCGGTCATGACCACAACCTCCGGCGGTTACGGATTGCGCGCCAGGTGCTCCGGTTGCAGGACGCGCTTGGCGCTCAGGTAGGCTTTCTGCCAATACACCTTGGACAAGCTGTCGAGCTTGACCGTGCCACCCGTGGCAGGCGCGTGGACGAACCGGCCTTCGCCGACGTAGATGCCGGCATGGTTGACCTGGGAACTGCCATTGGTGGCGAAGAAAACCAGATCACCTGTTTGCAGCCCTTCCTTGCCCACGTTGGCCGCTTGCATGGTGATCATTTCACGGGTGGTGCGCGGCAAGGAAATCCCGGTGACATCACGGTACACGTAACCGATCAACCCGCTGCAATCGAAACCGGAATCCGGCGTATTGCCGCCCCAGCGATAAGGCGTGCCCACCAGGCCCAACGCGCGGAACAGCACGTCTTCAGCTTCAGGCGAAAAGGCTTGGGAGGGACCGAAAACGATGGGCGCGCGAACCACCGGCGCTGGCGGCGGTGTGCGACTGGCGCAGGCGCTGAGCAGCGCTGCGAAAAGCATGATTGCGAGGCGGGCCGACGTCGACATAGGCAGAGCATCCTGATCTGGCTGCGGCTTTTTTTCTGCAGAGACGCAGAAAAGAAAACCGCCTGCGCAGTACGCAGGCGGTTTGCCATCATTCATAGATCAGATTCTAGCGCTTATGCGGCAAACTTCAAGTAAGACTTTAAGTTCGCCTTACAAACTGTCCGCTTACTTGCGAGCCGTGACGATCGGGCTTGCCGCAGGAGCCATCGCGAGGGCGCGCTTGGCTTCGATGAAGGTTTTGCTCCAGTAGCTGTCGCCCAGGCTATCGATCCGCACACCACCGCTTTTGCGGCTGCTGGAATGAATAAACTGATTGTCACCCAGGTAGATCCCGGCGTGACTGACGCGACCGCGACGGCCATTGGTGGCGAAGAACAGCAGGTCGCCTGGTTCAAGTTTGTTGCGAGACACCAGCGGCGCATCCACGTTGATCATTTCGCGGGTGGAGCGTGGCAGGTTCATGCCCGCCTCTTCGCGGAACAGATAACCGATGAAACCGCTGCAATCAAAACCGGCTTCAGAGGTACCGCCAAAACGGTAACGGGTACCGATCAGGGACATGCCGCGTTCGAGGATACTGTCGGCCAGAACTGGAAGTTGATAAGACTTGCCGTCGGCGAAGGCGGCCAGTTCTTTTTCAGTCGCTACTTCGTCCTGGAAAAGAGAATCCTGATAACGAACGGAAGAGGCAGTAACAGTGTCTTGAACCTGCTGTTGTTGCGCTTGCTGCGACACCGGAGTGTGGGCAGCGCAACCGAACAACAGGGTAACGAGTGCGAGGGGCACGAGGGGTGCAAAGCGCTTTAGCATGGGCACGACCGTGGCTGATAGTTTTAAAGAAGCCGAGACTATGCCCGCTATCAAACCCATTTGCAAATTCAATCGAACTTTTTGTGACTTCTCGGTTTCTCGTTTACATCTAAGCGCTTAAGCCCTATTTGATCGTTTGCGCAGACTACTAGTTGTAGGAAAGCGTGTTTTCTGGCGCCTGAAACTTGCCAAAACTGCTGTAGGCATTGGCTTTACCAGGCGTGTTACCAGCCCAGCGTTTCTTTCAGGAACGGAATAGTCAGCTTGCGCTGGGCTTGAAGGGAGGCCTGATCGAGACGTTCAAGCAACTCGAACAGCGCGCTCATGCTTCGGGTACCGCGGGTCAGGATAAAATGCCCGACTTCATCGGTCAGGTGCAGGCCGCGACGGGATGCACGCAGTTGCAGGGCACGCAGCTTGTCTTCGTCGGAGAGCGGGCGCATCTGGAAGATCAGTGCCAGGGTCAGGCGGGATTTGAGGTCCGCCAGCTTCACCGGCAACTCGCGCGGGGACGTCGACGCGGCAATCAGCAGGCGCCGACCGCTGTCACGCAGACGATTGAACAGATGGAACAGCGCCTCTTCCCAATCCGCCTTGCCGGCAACGGCCTGCAGATCATCCAGACAGACCAGTTCGTACTGTTCGAGGTTGTCGAGAATCTCGATGCCGCGATCCATCAACTCGGCCAGCGGCAGATACACCGCCGGCTCGCCCATTTGCTCGAAGCGCAGGCAGGCTGCCTGCAACAAATGCGTACGCCCTACCCCGTGCTTGCCCCAGAGGTAAATCAGGCTTTCGGTCCACCCGGCGTCGGCTTCGCACAGCCGCTCGACATAGCCGAGTGCAGCGGCATTGGCGCCTGGGTAGTAGTTGATGAAGGTGGCGTCGTCACGCAGACGCACACCTAGGGGCAGCTGAATCGGTTTCATGCTGACTGAACAGTTCCAAAGGAACCGTTAGTGGCCTCTGTGTAAAGTTTGCGAAGTTTATACCCGTGAGGCCGACCGCACAATGCGACAGACCACAAGCAAAATCAAAGGTTTGCGTTGACGCACCGGTTTCATGACAGTTTCTTTGGCGCTGCAGGCAACAACCCTGCATCAATCCGCGACGCCTTTGAAGTAGCCTGAAGCCCTGGCTCGTCAACCCCACCGTAAATATCAGAATCTTTATATAAATCATGCACATGGCGCACCAGCACCATGATCACCGCCGCCACCGGCAACGCCAGCAGAACCCCGGTAAAACCGAACAGTTCACCACCGGCCAGTATCGCGAAGATCACTGCCACCGGGTGCAGGCCAATGCGGTCTCCCACCAGTAACGGCGTCAGTACCATGCCCTCCAGCGCCTGACCGACCATGAACACCGCCACGATGCCGATCATCGGGTACAGATCGCCGCCAAACTGGAACAGACCGGCAATCAATGCCGCGCCAATACCGATGACAAACCCCATGTACGGGACAATCGCCGCCAAACCGGCAATCAGACCGATCAACAGACCCAATTCCAGCCCGACCAACATCAGGCCCGCGGCATAGATCACGCCCAAGGCCACCATCACCAGCAACTGCCCGCGCACAAACGCCCCGAGCACTTCATGACACTCACCAGCGAGTAATACTGCGCGCTCCTCGCGATCCCGGGGCAGCAGACCACGGATCTTTGCCATCATCAAATCCCAATCCCGCAGCAAGTAGAAACTCACCACCGGTATCAGCACCAGATTCGCCAGCCAGCCAATCAAAGCCAGACCGGAAGCCGTCGCCTGACTCAGCACCACCCCGACGATGTCGGTGGTCTGCCCCATGTGCTCACTAATGGCGGCCTTGAGTTTGTCGAACTTCCAGAACCCCTCCGACAAACCGAACTTGGACTGCGCCCACGGCAGCGCGGTGTGCTGCAACCAATCGAGCATCTGCGGTGCCAGCTCATATAAACGCAACAACTGCTTGGCGAGCATCGGCACCAACACCAGCAACAGCGCTGTGAAGATCAAGGTAAACAGCGCGAATACAGCGACCACGCCCAAGGTTCGCGACAGCCCGGCTTTTTCCATCCTGTCCACCAGTGGGTCAAACAGATAAGCCAACAGCAACGCCACCAGGAACGGCGTCAGAATCGGGTGCAACAGCCAGATAAACGCGCAGAGCAGAACCACCCCACCCAACCAGAACCAACGCCGCGTATCGGCCATGAACCACTCCATTGCTTCTATATAAAGAAAGAAAAACTACCAGCGAAATCGTAACTGCGGTGTCGGTGCCGGGGCGGGTGTCGCGACAGGAACCGAACCGTCAGCCACCGGTGCAACAGGCGCGACGGGAGCAGGTGCGGGTGCCGTTGTAACTTCCTGCAATTTCGCCAGCGACAACTGCGCCCGCAGCTGATCGGTACTGCCATTGACCCGATAGAGGATCCGGTCGCCATTGACACTTTGCGGGCGCCCGGAAAAAGGCTCCAGCAAACGCCCAAGGGTCGCATAGCGCTCAAGATTCATGCCCTGCACTTCCAGCAACTGTTGAGTTGCAGCCCCTGGCCTGGCGACAAAGCGCGGTGCCAGACGCTCATTGACCGCCAGCATGACCGCGTCCGCCAAAGCGGCTTGATCAGCCCCCTGGGCAGTGCCCGCCTCTTTCTGATCCCCCAGCCACAAACGCCATTTGGCTTGCCACTGCCCACCCTCTTCGCGGGCGTGTACTGCCAGCAAGGCGTCGGCATTGTACCTTTCCGATGCGTTGCGCAGCGGCGCCGGATCAGCACTTTCCAGATTGGGCGCGGTGGCGACGATCTGTTCATTCAAATCCGCCAGGGGCAAGCGCAACGGCAAGCCACGGTGCTGTGCCGCGCGGCGCAGCGGGGCCGCACTGGCCTGACCATCCCCCACCAGGCTTGAACCATCGCTGTAGTCGTTCAGCCACCACCCGAGGATGGAGGGTCGATTGGCGCCCCACATGGCCAACCCGGCACGGCGCATGGCCTGTTCAGTGGTGCCCGGATCGAAATCGACTTTCAGGACTTCCGGTGGCCCGGCGTCATAACCGAACTGACTGATGATTTGCTGCGGGTCCTTGCGGATCGCTGCCAGCCCCGGACTTTGCGCTGCCTTGGGGTCGCCGGTCAGACGCAAGACAAGGGTATCGAGGGCGCGTTGAGTCGCCTGGTCCCGCTCCTGCGGCGACTGGCCGCTGACGGGTTCGCGCACCTGGTAAAGGCCTTTGACGGTTTCGGCATGACTGACCAGGCTGAACAGTGACAAACAGCCCACAAACAAGAATTTGCAAAAACGCATGGAAGATTCCTGAGGACAAGAGCAGCTGGAACAGGCCGCATGAACATGATCGGGCAAGGCTGTGACCATCGCCTGGCGCAAAACATTCACACGCCCCGGGTAAGTTTTCGCACTGTCATAACGATAGACGGTAAATGCCGATACCCTTCCCAGGCCTGAAGGATGCCACCATCACGCTGTAATGATGGTTTTTTTATGCCGATATGCCCCTGCCGTCGGCCTGAGGATGGCCGCTGCCCTTCAAGCCTGATAAAATCGCGCGCCTTCGCAGACCGGCAACAGCCGGGCACTATCGAAATTCGCGTGAGGCAATCGCCCCCGTCGATTTCGGCGCCCCCGCTGAACTCGGTCGTTACCCAGAAATCCCCCCTAAAGGCCTGGATCATGAGCAAGCAACCCTCCCTGAGCTACAAGGACGCCGGTGTAGACATCGACGCCGGTGAAGCATTGGTCGAACGCATCAAGAGCGTCGCCAAGCGCACTGCGCGCCCGGAAGTCATGGGCGGCCTGGGCGGTTTTGGCGCCCTCTGCGAAATCCCGGCCGGCTACAAGCAGCCCGTGCTGGTTTCCGGCACTGACGGCGTCGGCACCAAACTGCGCCTGGCACTGAACCTGAACAAGCACGACAGCATCGGCATCGACCTGGTTGCCATGTGCGTCAACGACTTGGTGGTGTGCGGCGCCGAGCCGCTGTTCTTCCTTGACTACTACGCCACCGGCAAACTGAACGTCGACACCGCCGCTCAGGTCGTGACCGGCATCGGCGCAGGCTGCGAGCTGTCCGGCTGCTCCCTGGTCGGCGGCGAAACCGCTGAGATGCCTGGCATGTACGAAGGCGAAGACTACGACCTGGCCGGCTTCTGTGTCGGCGTCGTGGAAAAATCCGAAATCATCGACGGCTCCAAAGTCGCTACCGGCGACGCCCTGCTCGCCCTGCCATCGTCCGGCCCGCACTCCAACGGTTACTCGCTGATCCGCAAGATCATCGAAGTCTCCGGTGCCGACATCGAAAACACCCAGCTCGACGGCAAACCGCTGACCGACCTGCTGATGGCCCCGACCCGTATCTACGTGAAGCCGTTGCTCAAGCTGATCAAGGAAACCGGCGCCGTCAAGGCCATGGCCCACATCACCGGTGGCGGCCTGCTGGACAACATTCCGCGCGTGCTGCCAAAAGGCGCACAAGCCGTGGTTGACGTGGCGAGCTGGACCCGCCCGGCCGTGTTCGACTGGCTGCAAGAGAAAGGCAACGTCGACGAGAACGAAATGCACCGCGTGCTGAACTGCGGCGTGGGCATGGTCATCTGCGTGGCGCAAGAGCACGTTGAAACCGCCCTGAACGTTCTGCGCGAAGCCGGCGAGCAGCCTTGGGTCATCGGTCAGATCTCCACCGCTGCCGAAGGCGCGGCTCAGGTTGAACTGAAGAACCTCAAGGCTCATTGATGTCCCAGACCTGTGATGTGGTGGTGCTGTTGTCCGGCACCGGCAGTAACTTGCAGGCCTTGATCGACAGCACGCGGACCGGCGACAGCCCGGTCCGCATCGCTGCGGTGATTTCCAACCGTGCCGACGCCTTCGGCCTGCAACGCGCCAGGGATGCGGGTATCGATACCCGCACCCTGGATCACAAGGCTTTCGACGGCCGCGAGGCCTTCGATGCCGCGCTGATCGAACTGATCGACGCCTTCCACCCCAAACTCGTGGTACTGGCCGGTTTCATGCGCATTCTCAGCGCGGACTTCGTGCGCCATTACCAGGGTCGCCTGCTCAACATCCATCCTTCGCTGCTGCCCAAATACAAAGGGTTACACACTCATCAGCGCGCGCTGGAGGCTGGCGACGCCGAGCACGGCTGCTCCGTGCACTTCGTCACCGAGGAACTCGATGGCGGACCACTGGTCGTACAGGCAGTAATACCGGTAGAGTTGCACGACTCGCCGCAGAGTCTGGCGCAGCGGGTCCACGTTCAGGAACACCTGATCTACCCGATGGCCGTTCGCTGGTTTGCCGAGGGCCGGCTATCACTTGGCGATCAAGGTGCTTTACTGGATGGACAGTTACTCGCGGCCAGCGGCCACTTGATTCGAACCTAGGAGATTTTATGCGTCGTGCCCTGCTCTTCGCTTGCGCTCTGTTCGCCTTGCCCTTCGCACAGGCTGCAGACCTTCAACCTTTCTCCGCCAGCTACACCGCCGACTGGAAGCAGCTGCCCATGAGCGGCACCGCCGAGCGCAGCCTGACCAAGGAAGCCAACGGCGTCTGGAGGCTCAGCTTCAAGGCTTCGATGATGATCGCCAGCCTGTCCGAAGAAAGCACCCTGACCGTCGACAAGGACACCCTGCTGCCACAGTCCTACCACTTCGAACGAGGTGGCCTGGGCAAGGCCAAGAAGGCTGATCTGGACTTCGACTGGGCCGCCAAAAAAGTCACCGGCACCGACCGCGGTGACCCTGTCAACATTCCGCTCAACCGCGGCATGGTCGACAAATCCACCTACCAGCTGGCGCTGCAGCACGACGTGGCCGCCGGCAAGAAAAGCATGAGCTATCAAGTGGTAGACGATGGCGAAGTCGACACCTATGACTTCCGCGTGCTGGGTTCGGAAAAGGTCGACACAAAAGCCGGCCAGATCGAAGCGATCAAGGTCGAGCGCGTGCGCGACCCGACACAAAGCAAGCGCATCACCGTGCTCTGGTTCGCCAAGGATTGGGACTACCTGCTGGTCCGCCTGCAACAGGTTGAAACCGACGGCAAGGAGTACAACATCATGCTCCTGGACGGCAAGGTCAACGGCAAGACTGTCAAAGGCAGTTGAGCTACCGACACGACGAAGCCCCGCAATCGCGGGGCTTTTTTTTCGCCTGGCATTCGGCAAAGAAAGCGGAACGCGCCTCAAGAGGAATGCTCTATACCTTCAAGGTCTTTTTTGATCGAATGACGCTTCCTGTTGCCTGCGAGGTTTCCCATGACTGTTACCGTCAATACCGTCTGCGCCGAAGGTTTTCGCCATACCGTTCAGATCGATGACCACGAACTCTTTGCCGATGTGCCTGTATCCGCAGGAGGTGAAGGCTCGGCGCCGGAACCCCACGATTACTTCGATGCCGCACTGGGTGCCTGCAAAGCCCTGACCCTCAAGCTGTATGCCAGGAAGAAGGGCATCCCGCTGACCGGTGTCGGCGTCGAGGTCAAACGCGACAACAGTGAAGAGCAAAAGGGCAAATACGCGCTGCACGTCAAACTGACCCTCAAGGGCGTGCTGACCGACGCACAGCGTGACGAGCTGCACCGCGTGGCCGATCGCTGCCCGATCCACAAGCTGATGACCAGCAGTGAAGTCAGCATCGAAACTCATTTGTCCGAAGGCGCGTTCAGCCAATAGCGGCAAGGGTTGCGCAAGCGGGTTATGCTCGTCCGCATCACCCGCTCAGTCTGGAACGCACCATGAACACTCCGCTCGTGATCCGCCCCCGCGCCGAAGATGTCGAAGGCCAGCCGATTCTTCGCCCGTTGCCATCCGCCAAATGCCGCAATGTCGGGCCTTTCGTATTTTTCGACCACATGCTGCAAACCCGCTACGCTGCGGGAGACGGCATGAACATCCGACAGCATCCGCACATTGGCCTGTCCACGCTCACCTACCTGTTTGAGGGGCAACTCCAGCACAAGGACAGCCTCGGTTCGAATCAAGTGGTCAACGCCGGGGATGTCAGCTGGATGACCGCCGGCAGCGCCATCGCCCACGTCGAGCGCACGCCCGACGCCCTGAAAGAACGTGGTTTCACGATGCACGGCTTGCAAATCTGGCTGGCCTCGCCCAAGGACCATGAACAGGGTCCGGGCCATTACAGCCACCACCCCGCGTCTACCCTGCCGGTCAGTGAAAACCTTGGCGTGAAGATCCGCATGATTGCCGGGTCAGGCTTTTGCCTGCAATCGCCGGTGCCGGTGCTTTCTCCTACGCTGTATGCCGAATTGCACCTGCAAACGGCGACGTCCTTGCTGATTCCCACCGAACATGAAGAACGTGCGCTCTATGTGTTGAGCGGCGAGGTACAACTGGAAGGCGAATTGATAGAACCGCATTCGCTGGTGGTGCTGCCCGTCGGTGAAGAGATGACGCTGTTCGCCGAGAGCGATTGTCATGCCGTGCTGTTTGGCGGAGCACCGCTGGACGGTCCGCGGCGGATCAACTGGAATTTTGTGGCGAGCGATCCAGCGCTGATCGACGAAGCGCGCCGTCGCTGGGCGGCCGGGGATTGGCCGACGGTGCCGGGGGAAGTTGAGCGGATCGAATTGCCAAAACAGCGAAGCGAGCCCACTCCCTTGTAATTGTCTTTGGTGTGAATCACACCGCCTTCGCGAGCAGGCTCGCTCCCACAATGGAATGTGTTCCCCTGTGGAAGCGAGTCTGCTCCGGGCGGCGTTCCGACGAAGAGGCCGGCGCTAACACCGACCCGATAGCGGCAAAAAAGTGGTCAACCCTTGAACACTTCATCCAGCAGATTGTGCATCGAAGCGAATGCACGGGCGGCGATCTTCGCGTCGTACATCATCATGCCCGGCACCTTGGCATGCGGGTCGGTGAACGAGTGGAAAGCCCCACCGTAGCTCAGCAACTGCCAATCCACACCAGCAGCGTTCATTTCTTCTTCGAAGGCGGGCAATTGCTCTTTCGGCACCAATGGATCGGAAGCGCCGTGCAGCACCAATACCGAGCCCTTGATGTTTTTCGCATCGTTGACGTCCGGCGTATCGAGGGTGCCGTGGAACGACACCGCCGCCTTCACCGGTGCACCGGTACGGGCAAACTCCAGGGCGCAGCAACCACCGAAGCAGAAACCGAAGGTCGCCAGTTTCGACGTATCGACCTGCGCCTCGCCCTGCTGTTGCAACTGTTCAAAAGCCACTTGCATGCGCTTACGCAGCAGTGCCCGGTCATTTTTCAGCGGCATCATCGCCGCGCCCGCCTCGTCGTTGTTGGTTGGACGAACCGACTGGCCGTAGAGGTCCGCGATCAGCACCACGTAGCCCTTGGCCGCCACCGACTTGGCAATCTCCTCGGCGCCGGCACCGACGCCCATCCAGTTCGGCGCCATCAGCAGACCAGGGCGCACACCTTTATGATCGGCGTCGAAAGCCAGGCGGCTCTCGTAAGCCTGCCCGTCAATCTGGTAGGCAACGGAACGTACAGTGATTTGACTCATTTCTGACTCCTGATTTTTGAACACCAGAATGAAAAAACCCGCCGAAGCGGGTTTTTCTACAACGCAGTTAAACCGACAGTTCAACCAGCAGCTTGTTGAGACGACGCACATACGCCGCCGGATCTTTCAAGCTGTCGCCGGCCGCCAGGGCTGCCTGATCGAAGAGGATGTGCGACAGGTCGCCGAAGCGCTCGTCACTCTGCTCGTTATCGAGCTTCTCGATCAGCGGGTGAGCCGGGTTGAACTCAAAGATCGGCTTCGAATCCGGAACCTTCTGACCGCTGGCTTCCAGGATCTGACGCATTTGCAGGCCAAGATCCTGCTCACCGATGGCCAGGATCGCCGGGGAATCGGTCAGGCGATGGGACACCCGCACTTCAGCAACGGATTCGCCCAAAGCGGTCTTGAGACGCTCGACCAGACCTTCCTTGGACTTGGCGACTTCTTGCGCAGCCTTCTTGTCCTCTTCCGAGTCCAGGTTGCCCAGGTCCAGGTCACCACGCGCCACATCGACAAAGCTCTTGCCGTCGAAGTCGCTGAGGTAGCTCATCAGCCACTCGTCGATACGGTCGGTCAGCAGCAGCACTTCGATGCCTTTCTTGCGGAAGACTTCCAGGTGCGGGCTGTTCTTGACCTGGGCGTAGGTTTCGCCGGTCAGGTAGTAAATCTTGTCCTGACCTTCCTTGGCGCGTGCCAGGTATTCGGCCAGGCCGACTACCTGCTCACCGTCATCACCGCTGGTCGAGGCGAAACGCAGCAGGCCGGCGATTTTTTCTTTGTTGGCGAAATCTTCTGCCGGGCCTTCTTTCATGACCTGACCGAAGTTCTTCCAGAAGCCTTTGTATTGCTCAGGCTCGTTCTTCGCCAGTTTTTCCAGCATATCCAGCACGCGCTTGGTCAGCGCCGACTTCATGGAGTCGATGATCGGGTCTTTCTGCAGAATTTCCCGCGACACGTTCAGCGACAGGTCGTTGGAATCGACCACGCCCTTGATGAAGCGCAGGTACAGCGGCAGGAACGACTCGGCCTGATCCATGACAAACACACGCTGCACGTACAGCTTCAGGCCTTTCGGCGCTTCACGCTGGTACAGGTCGAACGGCGCACGAGCCGGCACATACAGCAGCGAGCTGTATTCCAGCTTGCCTTCCACCTTGTTGTGGCTCCAGCTCAGCGGGTTTTCGAAGTCGTGAGCGATGTGCTTGTAGAACTCCTGGTATTCCTCATCCTTCACTTCAGTGCGAGGGCGAGTCCACAGGGCGCTGGCGCGGTTGACGGTTTCCCATTCAACGGCCGGTTTCTCTTCACCTTCGGCAGCTGCCACTTCTTTCGGCAACTCGATCGGCAAGGCGATGTGGTCGGAGTACTTCTTGATGATGTTACGCAGGCGCCAGCCGTCGGCGAACTCGTCTTCGCCGGACTTCAGGTGCAGCACGATGCGGGTACCGCGCTCGGCCTTGTCGATGGTGGCGACTTCGAACTCGCCTTCACCCTTGGACGACCAATGCACGCCTTCGCTGGCCGGGCTGCCGGCACGACGGCTGAACACGTCGACCTTGTCGGCGACGATGAACGCAGAATAGAAACCCACACCGAACTGACCGATCAGGTGCGAGTCTTTCTTCTGATCGCCCGACAGGTTTTTCATGAAATCGGCGGTGCCGGATTTGGCGATGGTGCCCAGATGGGTGATCACATCTTCGCGGCTCATGCCGATACCGTTGTCTTCGAGCGTGACGGTCTTGGCGTCCTTGTCGAAGCTCACACGGATTTTCAGCTCAGCGCCACCTTCCAGCAATTCAGGCTTGGCCAACGCTTCGAAACGTAATTTGTCTACAGCGTCAGAGGCGTTCGAGATCAGTTCGCGAAGGAAAATTTCCTTGTTGGAATACAGCGAATGGATCATGAGGTGCAGCAGCTGCTTTACCTCGGTCTGGAAGCCCAGGGTTTCCTTTTGAGTTTCCACACTCATGGTCATCAAACTCCAATCAGATGGCATAAGCCGCGACTTTGAGGGTCGGCGGCGGGTTGTCATCTGAGTTGGGGGCTCCGTTCAGGATTTCAAGGGCTCCTCCAGTTTGAAATGTGCCCGGGCCGTGGCGATGGCCTCACCTTCGGTGGTTTGCCAGGCCGTAACCGCCACGTTGGCCACCCGGCGTCCCTGGCGGCACACCTGGCATCGGGCCCAGGTATCGCGGAACTGCCCGGTACGAAGATAATCGAGGGAAAAGTCGATAATCTTCGGCACGCCCGGCGAGCCGGTAGCGATCAGCAGGTGCATCGCCGCAGCCAGCTCCATGAAACCGGCAATTACACCGCCGTGGATCGCAGGCAATAAAGGGTTGCCGATGTTGTCCTTGTTGGCAGGCAGGCGAAACAGCAATTCATCCCCCACCCGTGAGCATTCCACCCCGATCAGCGTGGCGTAGGGAATCCGTTGCAGCAGCGAGGCGTAATCCCCCTGGGCATGGGCCTGTTGCAGTTGTTCCTGGAACGTGTCGGTCATTTCTTGTCTCCAGCGATGGCACCACCAAAGCCTTTGGTGCCCTTTATGCCCTTGCCCATGCGCATGAAGGTGCCCACCACATGGGCTATCGGTTGTTCAGGGTCATCCTGATAGGCAAAGCCGCGGGCGAAAATCACGTCGGTGGTCACCCGGTAACATTGGGCGAAGCCATAGACATCTTTATGGGGTTCAGCGGCATGCATGTAGTCGATGCGCAGATCGAGGGTCGGGCAGACTTCGAATTCCGGCAGCACGCAGAGCGTGGACATGCCGCAAGCGGTATCCATCAGCGTGGTCAATGCGCCGCCGTGGATCACGCCGGTCTGCGGGTTGCCGACGATCTGCGGGCTGTATGGCAGAACCACTGTGAGTCCTTCACTGCTGGCGCTGTGAACGTACAGCCCGAGGACCTGACAGTGGCGCAGCGCTGACAGAAATCGCGAAGCGCGATCAAAAAGGGGATTTTCAGCCATTTGATAAAAACTCTTGTTTATTAGTCTGGCAACGCATTAACACCCCTGGAAAAAGTTCCACGTTAGATCAAACTTATATATCTGAACGACGTGAGGAACTTAACCCTGATGTCTGCGCTCGAAAGGGCAGTAAGATACTTTCCATCAGGAGAAACACCCCATGCGTAAGACTTTAGCTATTGCCTTGATGTTGACCGCTTCCCTCGGTCTCGCTGCTTGCGATAAAAAATCCGAGGACAAAGCTCAAGACGCTACCCAACATGCTGAACAAGCCCAGGAAAAAATGAGCGAGGCTCAGGATAAAGTGAACGAGGCGGCGAAAGAAAACGCCGAAGCCGCCAAAGCTCAGGCTGAATCGAACGAAGCAGCGGCAAAAGAAGCCGCGCCGGAAGCACCTAAGAACTAATCCGGTTTTTAGCGTGACAAAAGAAAACCCGCCAAGTGCGGGTTTTCTTTTGCCTGCAGTTTTGAATGCGCTGAGCGCTAGAGCAAAATCGTTCGAAAAGTCGGACTAATCATCAGCAATAACGAACAGATTAAACCCACCAGCCAAATCAGGCTGCGCTGCCACGCCAAGTCTTTCCAGTAACACACCAAGTAGATCACTCGCGTGATCACGAAGATGATCGCCAGCAAGTCGATGAGCCATCCTGCCGTTTGCGTGGTATGCGCCATCAACACACCCACCGCGAATAATATGAAGGCCTCGAAACTATTCTGGTGTGCCGCCACCGCCCGGGCACCCAAACCGGTGAGTTGTGCCTGCTGTTGGCGCGGCAGGTGATTGTTGTAACCACCCTGCTCTTTCATGGCCGTTGTCACGGGCATGCGCGCCACGTAAATCAGCACGGCACTGATAAACACACACCAGAACGGAATACTCATCAAGCGACCTCTTTACTCACCTCGGGCAATGGCGCCTCTGTAGGGGTATAGACCATCACGTCGAGAACGTCGGAGTGAAACTCGCGGCGATACAACACGAACACGACGCCGGCACTCATCAACATGAACAACCAGGGGCTGACGAACCAGGCCAGCATCGTCATGCCGAAGTAATAAGAACGCAGGCCGAAGTTGAACTGGTTGGCGGCCATGGAGATGACACGGGCTGCACGGGTGGCGAAGGCTTTGCGCTCCTGTTCGGAGACATGGCGCTCACCGACCATCGGCGCCGAACCCACGAGAATCGCCGCGAAGTTGTACTGACGCATGCACCAGCTGAACGTGAAGAACGCGTAGACGAACACCAGTGCCAGGCACAGCAACTTGATTTCCGACATGCCCTGGGAAGCCTGTTGCACCATCGGGATGTCCGCCAGCAACGAGACGGCCCTTTCCGAGGCGCCAAGTACGGTAAGAATACCGGCCAGGATAATAAGTGTGCTGGAGGCAAAGAACGAGGCATTGCGCTCCAGGTTGCCGATCACGCTGGCGTCGGCGATGCGGTTGTCACGCAGCAGCATGCGGCGCATCCAGTCTTCGCGGTAAAGATGCAGAACGCTGGCCAGGCAGGCAGTGTCGCGGCCCTTCCATGTGGCATAGCGGGTGTATCCGCCCCAGCAGATGATGAACCAGAGCGCGGCGAGGATGTGGATCAGGTTGGCTTGGATGAACGACATGCAGGTCCTTGTGATGTAGTAACGGAACATTCAAACCTTGTGGGAGCGAGCCTGCTCGCGAAAGCGGCGCCACATTC
>NZ_JBSVWS010000095.1:0-23637 GCF_054071155.1 Pseudomonas sp. SDO5532_S415
ACAAGGACAGCGAATAACCCTGTGGGAGCGAGCCTGCTCGCGAATGGCCGCGAAGCGGCCACCGGGATGTTGAATCAGGTACGGAACCGCCGCACCAACCCATCCAGTTCATTGGACAACCCGGCCAGGCTCTGGGAATCCAGCCGCGCCGAGTTTGCCAGTTCGGCCACCAATTGCGCATCGCCATGGATCTGGCTGATGTGCCGGTTGATGTCTTCGGCCACCTGGTGCTGTTGTTCCGCCGCCGTGGCGATCTGGGTGTTCATGTCGCGGATCACGTCCACCGATTCACGAATCTGCCCGAAGCTGCTGCGAGCTTCGCCGATGCGCGTCACCGATTGCTGCGACACTTCCAGGCTGGCATGCATCTGCTGTGTCACCTGGCTTGTGCGTTTGGCCAGGTTACCCAGCAGCCCGTCGATTTCCGCCGTGGAATCCGCCGTGCGCTTGGCCAACGCCCGCACTTCGTCCGCCACCACCGCAAAACCACGGCCTTGCTCTCCGGCCCGCGCTGCTTCGATGGCGGCGTTCAACGCCAGCAGGTTGGTCTGTTCGGCGATCGAGCGAATGGTGCCGAGGATCGACTGAATGTCATTGCTGTCGCGCTCCAGCTGTTGCATCGACTGGGCCGACTGTTCGATTTCCTGGCTCAGGCGATCCACGCTGCTCACGGCGGCGTCGATCTGCTGCTGGCCTTCGCGGGCCTGGCGCTGGCCGCTGTCGGCCGACTCGGCGGCCTGGCTGCAAGAGCGGGCCACTTCGTTGGCGGTGGCAACCATTTCGTGGAACGCCGTGGACACCATGTCCACCGCTTCACGCTGGCGTCCGGCGGCTTCGGCCATGTCGCTGGAGACTTGGGTCGAACTCTTGGAGGTGGCCAGGATCTTGGTCGCGGCGCCGCCGATGTTCTGGATCAGGTTGCGGATCGCGGTCAGGAACTGGTTGAACCAGTTGGCCAGTTGCGCGGTTTCGTCGCTGCCACGCACTTGCAGGTTTTTGGTCAGGTCGCCTTCACCTTGGGCGATGCCTTCCAGGCCATCGGCCACGCTGCGGATCGGACGCACGATGACGCTGGCGAAACTGGCGCCGACAATGGCGAAGATCACCGCCAGCACGGCTGCGATGATTGCGATCAACCAGGTCAGTTGGGTCGCGGTGCTCATTACGTCGTTTTGTTTGATCAGACCGATGAAAGTCCAGCCCAGTTGCTCCGACGGCCAGACGTTGGCCATGTAGCGCTCGCCATTGAGTTCGACTTCGACCAGGCCTTTGCCGGCCTTGGCCAGTTGGGCATAACCCTCGCCGAGGCTGCCCAGGGCCTTGAAGTTGTGCTCCGGTTGTTTCGGATCGACCAGCACGGTGCCGGAGTTTTCCAGCAGCATCAGATAGCCGGTTTCGCCGAGCTTGATCTGTTTGACCAGTTCGGTGAGTTGTTTGAGCGACACGTCGATACTGACGACACCGCCATTGGTGCCCAGCTTGTTGTCGATGGTGCGTACGGTACTGACGTAGGTCGTATCATTTTCGGCCCAGTAGTAGGCCTCGGTACGGAACGGCTTACCCGGTTTGGCCTGGGCCGCCTTGTACCACGGACGCTGGCGCGGGTCGTAGTTGGCCAGCTTGGCATCGTCCGGCCACGACACGTAGCCACCGGCGGCGGTGCCGAGGATGGCGTAGGCGTAGGATGGATGTGCGTTGCCCAGGTCCTGCAGGAAGCCAAAGACTTTTTTGTCCATCTCGCCTTGAGGAATGCTGGCGGCGTTGGCGTTCATGTAGGTCTTGAGGCTGTCGTCAGAGTTCGTGATCAGCGGTTGCTTGGCCAGGTATTCGACGTTCTGGCTGATGCCGTCGAAAAACAGTTGCATGGCATTGCTGACCTGACGGATTTCGCGACCGCTGTTGTCGACGAATTCGTCCTTGGCATCACTGCGCAAGTTCAGCACAACGAGGGTGGCGACCAGCACCACGGGCAAGCAGGCGATGATTGCAAACGCCCAGGTCAACTTCTGTTTGATGTTCATCCGCGCTCCAGATTTTCTTGTAGGCCCACGCAGTGCAGATGACTCGCGGTTTATTGGCAGCCGTAAACGTTGTTGATCAACCCTGTTCCCTGAGTGCGGCATCGTTATTGTTGTAGAAACGATTGTCGGACAAATCAGTTTGTCACTCAGGGCTTCGGCTGTTGCCTGCGGAAATTGAGGGTTGTTTTGAAAAATCACGCGAACGGTACGTCGGCACCCCCTCCCCCGATTGGATGGATTGCCGTATAACGAATGACTTTCGCGTGTTTGGTAATAAAGGACCCACAATAAAAGCTGATGAAGACTCCAAAACGCATTGAACCCCTGATCGAGGACGGTCTGGTCGACGAGGTGCTGCGCCCACTCATGAGTGGTAAAGAAGCAGCTGTTTACGTGGTGCGCTGCGGTAACCAGTTACGTTGCGCGAAGGTCTACAAGGAGGCGAACAAACGCAGTTTTCGTCAGGCGGCCGAATACCAGGAAGGCCGCAAGGTGCGCAACAGCCGTCAGGCCCGGGCCATGGCCAAGGGTTCCAAGTTTGGCCGCAAGGAAGCCGAAGACGCCTGGCAGAACGCCGAAGTGGCGGCACTGTTCCGCCTGGCCAACGCCGGTGTGCGGGTACCCAAGCCGTATGACTTCCTCGAAGGCGTGCTGCTGATGGAATTGGTGGCCGACGAGTACGGTGATGCCGCGCCGCGCCTGAACGACGTGGTACTGGAGCCGGACCAGGCACGCGAATATCACGCTTACCTGATTTCTCAGATCGTGCTGATGTTGTGCACCGGTCTGGTGCACGGTGACCTGTCCGAGTTCAACGTCCTGCTGACCCCGACCGGCCCGGTGATCATCGACTTGCCGCAAGCGGTGGACGCGGCGGGCAACAATCACGCGTTCAGCATGCTGGAGCGGGACGTGGGCAACATGGCCTCCTACTTCGGGCGGTTTGCCCCGGAGTTGAAGAAAACCCGGTACGCCAAGGAAATGTGGGCCCTGTACGAGGCGGGCACCTTGCACCCGGCCAGTGTCCTGACCGGTGAGTTCGACGAACCGGAAGAACTGGCGGACGTCGGCGGCATCATGCGCGAGATCGAGGCCGCACGCCTGGATGAAGAGCGCAAACAAGCGGCCCGTGCCGCAGACGATGCGCCACCGGGCAAAGCCGAAGAACCGCCTCCGCCCTGGATGCAGTGATCGGTTAATCAAAAAACCGGCTTCGGCCGGTTTTTTGTGCGCAACACAAAACCCAATGTGGGAGCGGGCCTGCTCGCGAAAACGTCGGCACATCCAACATCAGTGTGTCAGGCAGTCCGCTTTCGCGAGCAGGCTCGCTCCCACAGGGACGCCCGTGGCAATCAGGCCGAAACCGGTTTGGCACAACACCCCGACTCCAGATTCTTGAGAATCGGACAATCCGGTCGATGATCGCCCTGGCAATGCTCGACCAAGTCCTGCAACGTATCGCGCAATTGCCCAAGTTCACGAATCTTCTGGTTCAACTCGTCGATGTGCTGTCGGGCCAAGGCCTTCACATCGGCACTGGCACGCTGGCGGTCCTGCCAGAGGGTCAGCAGTTTGCCGACTTCTTCCAGGGAAAACCCCAGGTCCCGGGATCGCTTGATGAACGCCAGTGTGTGCAGGTCGTCATCGCTGTACACCCGGTAACCGCTGTCGGTGCGATGGGCCGCCTTGAGCAAACCGATGGACTCGTAGTAACGGATCATCTTCGCGCTAAGTCCGCTGTGGCGGGCCGCTTGGCCGATGTTCATCGCTTGTCCTCCAGATCCTCGGGTTTCCAGGTTTTCAACAGTAGCGCATTGCTCACCACGCTCACACTCGACAACGCCATCGCCGCACCGGCCAGCACCGGATTGAGGAAGCCGAAGGCCGCCAGGGGAATGCCGATCAGGTTATAGACGAAGGCCCAGAACAGGTTTTGCCGGATCTTCGCATAGGTCTTGCGGCTGATCTCCAGCGCCGCCGGCACCAGGCGCGGATCACCGCGCATCAGGGTGATCCCGGCGGCGTGCATGGCCACGTCGGTGCCGCCGCCCATGGCAATGCCGATATCCGCCGCGGCCAGAGCAGGTGCATCGTTGATGCCGTCGCCGACCATCGCCACTACCCCTGTTTTTTTCAGAGCGGCGACTTCGGCGGCTTTGTCCGCAGGCAGGACTTCGGCGTGTACGTTCGTGATGCCCAAAGCATCGGCCACCACTTTGGCGCTGCCACGGTTGTCGCCTGTCAGCAAGTGACTGCTGATATGACGTGCGTTGAGTTGTTGCACGGCTTGCAATGCGCCAGGCTTGAGCGTGTCACCGAAAGCGAACAATCCCAGTACGCGCGGCGTGGGGTTTTGCTCGATCAGCCAGGACAGGGTCCGGCCTTCGGTTTCCCAGGCAGTGGCCGAACCGGCCAATTCGCCTGCGCTCAATCCGCTCTCTTGCAGCAGGCGCCGATTACCCAGCGCCATTCGACGGCCATCAAGACTGCCGGCAATGCCGCGCCCTGTCAGGGACTGACTGTCGCTGACATCGGCCACGGTCAGGCCGCGTTGTGCACACTCATCCAGCACAGCCTTGGCCAGCGGATGCTCACTGCCGCGTTGCAAGGCGCCGGCCAGTTGCAGCAGGCGGGAATCGTCACCGTCGATGGCACTCAGGTGGGCGATGCGCGGGGCGCCGGAGGTCAGGGTGCCGGTCTTGTCGAACACCACCGAACTGACTTCATGTGCACGCTCCAGCGCTTCAGCGTCCTTGATCAGAATCCCATGACGCGCCGCCACCCCGGTGCCGGCCATGATCGCCGTCGGCGTGGCCAGGCCCAATGCACAAGGGCACGCGATCACCAGTACAGCCACGGCATTGATCAGCGCGGTTTCCAGGGGCGCGCCATACAGCCACCAGCCGATCAAGGTCGCGAGAGCCAGCAGCAGGACCACCGGCACGAAGATCTGGCTGACTTTGTCCACCAGTTTCTGAATCGGCGCCTTGGCTGCCTGGGCGTCCTCAACCAGGCGAATGATGCGTGCCAGCACGGTTTCCGCGCCGAGTGCCTGGGTGCTAACCAGCAGGCGACCTTCACCATTGATCGCGCCGCCGGTGACTTTATCGCCAGGTTGCTTGGGGACCGGCAGGCTTTCGCCGCTGATCAGCGCTTCGTCGGCATGGCTCTGGCCGTCGACCACCTCACCGTCCACCGGGAAGCGTTCACCGGGTTTGACCAATACCAGATCATTGAGGCGCAGGGCGCTGATGGCGACTTCCTGCTCGCGGCCGTCAATCACCTGAATCGCCCGCTCCGGGCGCAGCGCCTCCAGGGCGCGAATGGCGCTGGCGGTCTGGCGCTTGGCGCGGCTCTCCAGGTATTTGCCCAGCAGCACCAAGGCGATCACTACCGCCGAGGCTTCGAAATACAGGTGCGGCATGCGCACGGCGGCGGTGGCCCATTCATAGACGCTCAAGCCATACCCGGCGCTGGTGCCCAGGGCGACCAGCAGGTCCATGTTGCCGGCACCGGCGCGCACGGCTTTCCACGCCGCGACATAGAACCGCGCGCCGAAAATGAATTGCACCGGCGTGGCCAACGCGAATTGCACCCAGGCCGGGAGCATCCAGTGCACGCCGAAGGGTTGCAGCAGCATCGGCAATACCAGCGGCAAGGCAAGGGCAATGGCCGCGATCAAGGCCCAGCGCTCGCGATGCAGGCGGGCCTGTTGGGTATCGATGGGCGGATGTTCGGCTTCCCACACGCTGGCGGCGTAACCGGCCTTGGTCACGGCGGCGATCAAGGTTTGTGCATCGACATGCCCGAGCAGCTCCAGATGCGCGCGCTCGTTGGCCAGGTTCACGCTGACGCTCTTCACCCCCGGCACTTTGTTCAGTGCCCGTTCGACGCGGCCGACGCAGGACGCGCAGGTCATGCCGTCGATGCTCAGTTCCAGACTTTGCTGCGGCACGCGGTAACCGGCATTTTCCACAGCCGCCATCAGCGCCGGGAGGCTGTCGACAGGCGCCTGGACCCGTGCCTGCTCAGTGGCCAGGTTGACGCTGACAGCACTGGTGCCGATGACTTTGCTCAAGGCGCGCTCGACACGCCCGGCGCAACTGGCGCAGGTCATGCCGGCAATCGGCAGATCGAAAGTGGTGGATTCGGACATCGGTTGCACTCCCTGTAGAAGATGTCTACAGGATCAACCTTGCCATGCTGGCAAGGTCAAGCACCCATCTGCGGATTGTCGCAGGTCAAATGTGGGGGCGAGCCTGCTCGCGAAAGCGGTCGTCCAATCAGCATCATCGTTGACTGACACACCGCCTTCGCGAGCGGGCTCGCTCCCACAAGGGATTTGTTTCAGTAACCCAGGCCCGCACGCTTGAGATACATCCCTTCCTGCGTCATCGCAATCCGGTACTTCTGCACATCCCCGGCGCGCAGCGTGATGTTCTGCGAACCCGGTGCCAGCATGCCCGGGTTACAGCCTGGCACTTGGCCCGGCAGCAGTTTGAGGCGCAGGGACACGTTGCCCGGGGGCAGGTTGAACGAGGTGCTTTGCTCCTGGAACAGCCGCGCCGACAGTTGATCGTGGATGTACACGCCGATCTCGCAGTTGGTCGCGACTTCCAGCCGTTCGCGGGAAATGATCAGCACCCCATAGTCCTCCCCGGCGGCTTGGGCCGAAGGCATGGCGGAGAAGAGGCTGAGGAAGCCAAACAGGCTGAAAACTGACCAGCGCATGGCTGAATCTCCTGAGATCGAGTCATTGATGGACGCAGCTTGGCCGAGCGCGGCGACGATTGCCAGCCCGGCAGATCACTGCAGAACTTGACCTTGCCATGGTGGCAAGCTCGACACTGCGGGCAACCTCACTCAAACGCTTCACTAAAAGGAGTTGTCCCATGCAAGTATTCAATGTTGAAGGCATGTCCTGCGGTCACTGCGTCCGGGCCATCACCCAGGCCGTCCAGGCCAAAGACCCGGCGGCCAGCGTGCGCGTCGACCTGGCGGCGAAAGAAGTCGGCGTCGAGTCCGCGTTGAGCGCCGATCAAGTGATCGCGGCAATCAGCGAGGAAGGCTATGGCGTGAAACTGGCCTGATTTTTAATAGTTAGCGAGCTATCGGAATGTTCAAGGCGTCCTTGCGCGGCTAGACTGTCGGCCTGCCGACCTCTGTCCCACTGGATGCCTGATGAACTTTCGTACAATCCTGATTCTTGGCGCCTTGAGCGCATTCGGTCCGCTGGCGATCGATTTCTATCTGCCAGCGTTTCCGGCGATGGCGCTGGCTTTCGGTACAGACGAAAAACACGTTCAACTGACCCTGGCCGCTTATTTTTTGGGGTTGTCCATTGGTCAGCTGGCTTACGGGCCGGTGGCGGATCGTTTCGGGCGACGCCTTCCATTGTTGACCGGAGTCGGACTGTTTACCGCCGCTTCACTGGCGTGTGCCTACGCACCGAATCTGGAATGGTTGATCGGCGCGCGGTTTATCCAGGCGCTGGGCGGTTGCGCAGGGATGGTGATTGCACGGGCGGTGGTCAGCGATAAATGCGATGCGGTGGGCTCGGCCAAGGTCTTTTCGCAGTTGATGCTGGTGATGGGGCTGGCACCGATTCTGGCGCCGATGCTGGGCGGTTTGTTGGTCAATACCACCGGTTGGCAATCGATCTTCCTGGTGTTGACCGGTTTCAGCGCATTGGCCGGATTGGCCGTTGCCCTTGGCTTGCCGGAAAGCATGCCCGCGCATGTTCCACGTCAGCCCTTGTCGGGGGCATTGCGTCAGTACGGTCGCCTGTTGAAGGATCCGGTATACCTCGGTCATGCGCTGACCGGCGGCATCGCTATCGCCGGAATGTTTTCCTACATTGCGGGTTCACCGTTCGTCTTCATCAAACTCTATGGCATACCGGCGGAGCATTTTGGCTGGTTCTTCGGCGCCAATGCCGCCGGTTTCATTCTGGTGGCCCAGATCAATGCGCGGCTATTGGCCAAGCGCGGACCTGCGTCCCTGCTGACACGCACCGTGTGGATTTATCTCGGTGCCGGTCTGGCACTGCTCGCTGTCAGCGCGCTGCATACCGAGCAGCTCTGGCCGTTGCTGCTTCCCTTGTTTGTCTGCATTGCCAGCCTGGGTTGTATTCTGCCCAACGCTTCGGCCTGTGCCATGAACGGCCAGGGCGCCCGGGCCGGCAGTGCATCGGCAATGATGGGCTGCCTGCAATTCAGCGTGGCCGCCGGCGCTGCCGCGCTGGTGGGCGTTTTGCACGACGGCAGCGCCATGCCGATGGCCATGGTCATCAGCCTGTGCGGTGTTCTGGTGGTGAGCGTGGCGATGCTCACCCGACGGTTGCAAAATGCCCGGGCATTGGCGCAAGCCCAGGTTTGAGGGCGGACTCAGCCAACAGCGCGCTGCTGACGGTCGGGAATCTGATGGGGGGCGTGCAATCGCGCTTCGAGGGTATTGGTGAAGGCACGGGCTTCGGCTTCGCTGCGGAATGTCACCGCATGTTGGTCCAGGCGGACCTGCCACTGGGATTTTGCCAATTCTTTTATCAGGATCTTCATTACTGACCTCCTCATGTAAAAGATTGTCTCGCAGAGGTTTCGATTGTAGTCCTGAATACGATCACCATTGTGACAAGGGTCAACTGTCGGACTGACGGTTTGTAACAAAAAATCATCGCACGGAAAAATGCAGGAACCGGCGCAACCGGCGATCGTTTCAGGCCGTAAAACCAGCGTCGAAAGATCGCAGACTGCGCCAGCTTCTACAACAATCTAGAACCCTTCCAGCACGATCTTGCCCTTGGATTTGCCGCTTTCCAGCAGGGCATGTGCACGACGCAGATTGGCCGCATTGATGGTGCCGAAGTGCTCGCCAACCGTGGTTTTCAATGTCCCGGCATCGATCAGGCGCGCCACGCGGTTGAGCAGGTTGTGCTGCTCAATCATGTCTGCGGTTTCGAACAGCGACCGGGTGTACATGAACTCCCAGTGCAGCGACAGGCTCTTGCGCTTGAGCTTGGTCACGTCCAGGGTTTTCGGGTCATCGATCAGTGCCAGTTTGCCCTGCGGCGCCAGCGCCTCGACCAATTGATCCAGGTGATGATCGGTCTGGGTCAGGCTGGCGACGTGAGTCACCTGATCGATGCCTGCGCGCTTGAGTTCCTCGCTCAGCGGCTGGCTGTGATCGATCACCACATCGGCGCCCAGCGATTTCACCCAGCTCTGGGTCTGCGGACGTGAAGCCGTGCCAATGACGTTCAGTGCGGTGAGCTGTTTCGCCAGTTGCGTGAGAATCGAACCGACACCGCCAGCGGCGCCGACGATCAGCAGGCTCTGGCCTTCATCGGTTTTTCCTTCGCGCACTTTCAGGCGTTCAAAGAGCAATTCCCACGCAGTGATCGCAGTCAACGGCAGGGCGGCGGCTTCGGCGAAACCGAGGGTTTTCGGCATATGGCCGACGATCCGCTCATCCACCACGTGCAACTCGCTGTTGCCGCCGGCGCGGGCGATGGAGCCGGCGTAGAACACCTTGTCGCCGGCCTTGAACAGGGTCACGTCACTGCCGACCGCCTTGACGACGCCGGCCACATCCCAGCCCAGCACTTTTGCGGCGCCGCCTTCAGGCTGGACATTCTGCCGGACCTTGGTGTCCACCGGGTTGACCGAAATGGCTTTGACCTCCACCAACAAATCGCGGGGGCCGGCGACCGGCTCCGGCAATTCAACGTCTTGCAGGGCTTTTTCGTCGCTGATCGGCAGGGACGCGTAATAGGCAATGGCTTTCATCACAGGCTCCGAAAGTTAATAGAGAAAGAAATCAGGCGAGGGTACGCAGGCGCTTGAGTTCGAAGTGTTCGAGAAAGTCACCGGCCTTGGCGCGAAAGTTCTGGATATGCGCACTGGCGTCATGGGCTTGCAGGGCTTCGTCACTGCTCCAGTGTTCGATCATGTAGAAGGCCAGGGGATTGGCCAGGTCCTGATGCAAGTCGTATTGCCCACAACCGGCTTCGGCGCGGGTCGGCTCAATCAGTGCCCGCAGGTGCTGTTCAAGGGCATTCTGCTGGCCGGGTTTGGCGATGAGGGTGGCGATAGCGGTAAAAGGCTGGGACATCGGTAACTCCGGGAACGGGCTGATTTCGATGGGCAGATGATTGGCTATTTCTCCTGAAGATAAAAGCCGCTAAAAGAGCAGTCTCTTTCAATATTTTTTTGATAATCGGAGTTTAGATGCTGCGTTTCGATGACTTGCAGCTGTTCGTGCGGGCGGCGGACCTGGGCAGTTTGTCGGCGGCCGCGCGGGGCATGGACATGTCGGCGGCGGTGGCCAGTGCGGCGTTGAAACGCATCGAGCAACAACTGGGCGCCCGTTTGCTCACCCGCTCGACCCGCAGCCTGCGCCTGACCGCCGAGGGCGAAGGGTTTCTTGAGTATGCCCGGGCAGCCCTGGGCAACCTCGACGAGGGACGGCGTTTATTGGCCCGTGGCCAGGATCAGGTCAGCGGCGTGTTGCAGTTGTCGGCGCCTTCGGACTTCGGTCGTAACTTGCTGCTGCCCTGGCTGGACGAGTTTCAGCGCGAGCACCCCAAGCTCACCGTTCGTTTGTTGCTGGGTGATCGCATCGCCGATCTGTTCCGCCAACCGGTGGACATTGCCCTGCGCTACGGTGAACCGGAAGATTCCAGCCTGGTGGCGCTACCCATCGCCCCGCAAAACCGGCGCGTGCTCTGTGCGGCACCGAGTTACCTGGCCCGGCATGGCGAGCCGCGGCAATTGGAGCAATTGGCCCAGCATAATTGCCTGCTGTTCATGCTCGGCAGCCGGGTCCACGATCACTGGAGTTTTCACGACGGCAAACGCGAAGTCGGCCTGACCGTCAGCGGTGATCGTTTCAGTGACGATGCCGATGTCGTGCGGCTGTGGGCCATTGCGGGCGCCGGGATCGCCTACAAGTCGTGGCTCGATGTGGCCGCCGATGTGCTCGCCGGCCGATTGAAAGTGCTGATGCCGGAACTGCTTTGTGAGCGCGCTCCGCTGAATCTGCTGTGCGCCCATCGCGCACAATTGAGTAAGCCGGTGAACCTGTTGCGGGAAATGCTTGCCAGCCGATGCGCCCGGTTGAGCAGTCATTTTCCGGGGTTCTCGAGAATCGGTCATTAGTCGCAGGAAAAAAGCGAAATTTCCCTCAGGAACTATCACCACCAGCGGTTTACGGAGGGCAGGAACCGACGGTCAACCCGCCTATACTAGCGTTCGCCTCATGTACGCACCGTCTTTCGCAGACAGCAGTAGACGAAACGATTCAACAGGGAGTGAATTCATGGAACATGCACCTTGCATCAGCCAGATAGCCACCTTACTGGCTGACCCCAAGCGCAGCGCAATGATGTGGGCCTTGATGGACGGCTCGGCGCGCCAAGCCGAAGAATTGGCCCTATTGGCCGGTCTGTCACCGTCTTCGACCAGCGCCCACCTCGGACGCTTGTCCGCCGGTGGTCTGTTGAAAGTCGAAATCCGGGGACGCAAACGCTTCTTCCGCCTGGCCGCACCCGAAGTCGGCGCCGCGATCGAAGCATTGGCAAGCGCGACGCTGGCCAGCACGCCTCGGGAAGTCCCGGATATTTTCCAATACTCCACACCTCTTGCCAAACCCCAGGCCAGGCGCTCGTCCTTGTTGCGCGCCCGGCTTTGCGATGACCATCTGGGAGGCACCCTCGCCGCCGACCTGTACCAGCGTTTGCTGGATGCGGGCTGGATTGAACAGTTCGATCAACGGGTCATGATCACGCTCAAGGGCTCCACCGAACTGGCGGCGCGGGGTGTATTCATCCAGGCGTTGGCCCATCGCAATGGCAAGTCTGCCTGTGCCTGTCCCGACTGGAGCGAACGACGCCCGCACATGGGTGGTTCGCTGGGAGCAGCGTTATTGCAGTTGTTCATGCAATCGGGCTGGCTGAGTCTGCCCTACGATTCACGGGCCTTGCAGGTCACCGCGGCGGGGCAGCGTGAAATCCACCGGTTCGCCAAGGAAACAGAGCTGGAGATGGTGCTGTAGGGTCCTTTAATGGCCTGGGTTTTGGCTCAGGCCCTGTGGGAGCGAGTCTGCCCGCAAATGCGCTCTTCCAGTCGACATCATCGTTGACTGACGCACTGTTTTCGCGAGCAGGCTCGCTCCCACATTGGATCTGCGCCGGTCTTACGGTTTGACCAACCGAGCATCCAGGCTGTTTTGCGCCAGGCGTTTGGCCTGATCCTGGGTCATGCCCAGATCGGTATACAGCGCATGGAAATTCTCGGTGACGTAACCGCCGAAGTACGCCGGGTCGTCCGAGTTCACGGTCACTTTCACGCCGCGTTCGAGCATCTCGAGGATGTTGTGCTGCGACATGTGATCAAACACACGCAACTTGGTGTTGGACAGCGGGCATACGGTCAGCGGGATCTGCTCGTCGATGATGCGCTGCATCAAGCGTTCGTCTTCGATGGCGCGTACGCCATGGTCGATGCGCTGGATTTTCAGCAGGTCGAGGGCTTCCCAGATGTACTCGGGCGGGCCTTCTTCACCGGCATGGGCGACGGTCAGGAAGCCTTCGCAACGGGCACGATCGAATACCCGCTGGAACTTGCTCGGCGGGTGACCCATTTCAGAACTGTCCAGGCCTACCGCGACAAATGCGTCACGAAACGGCAGCGCCTGGTCGAGGGTTTTCTGTGCCTGTTCTTCGCTCAAATGACGCAGGAAACTCAGGATCAGACCGCTGGTGATGCCCAGTTGCTGTTCACCGTCCTTCAAGGCGGCGGCGATGCCGTTGAGCACCACTTCGAACGGGACGCCCCGGTCGGTGTGGGTCTGCGGGTCGAAGAACGGTTCGGTGTGAATCACGTTCTGTTCTTTACAGCGCAGCAGGTAGGCCCAGGTCAGGTCGTAGAAATCCTGGGAAGTGCGCAGCACGTCGGCGCCCTGGTAATACAGGTCGAGGAATTCTTGCAGGTTATTGAAGGCATAAGCCTTGCGCAGGGTTTCGACATCGCTCCACGGCAAAGCGATCTTGTTGCGTTCGGCCAGGGCGAACAGCAGCTCGGGCTCCAGCGAACCTTCCAGGTGCAAGTGCAATTCTGCCTTGGGCAGTGCGTTCAGCCAGTCGTACATATTCTTTTCTCATCAGGTGCAGATGGTGGGCATTCTACAGACGCTAGCAGAAACAATTGGCAAAACCTGACCGAAAGGTTCATTGCGCCGGGCCGGAGTATTTTCCGCTGCGCTAAGGTGTAACGAAACGTTAGCGTCCCACCGCAGTCAGTCGCTTATCCGCTTCTCCACGGCAAAAAGGCCCGTCATGCTCACGATCTTCAAGCAAGAAACCTTTCTGTTGCTGGCCTTGATCGCCGCCATCGTTGCATTCGCGCTGGAGCATTGGCTACTGCACAGCGGGCAGGGCGTTGCGCTGAGCGCCGGGCTGGTGCTGATTGCGTTTATCGTCGCCGCCTCGATGCGCGTCGCCCATCAGGCCGAGTTGTTGGCGGAAAAAGTCGGTGACCCCTATGGCACCATGATTCTGACCCTGGCGGCGGTGCTGGTGGAAGTGGTGATCCTGGCGATCATGATGAGCAACGAAGCCTCGAAGACACTCGTGCGCGACACGATCTATTCGGCCGTCATGCTCGATATCAACGGCATCCTGGGCCTGGCGGCGTTGATGGGTGGCCTCAAGCATGGTGAACAGTCCTACAACGATGATTCGGCACGCAGCTACAGCGTGATGATCCTCACGGCCATGGGGGTGTCGATGGTGGTGCCCGAGTTCATTCCCGAAACCAGCTGGAAGCTCTATTCGGCGTTCACCATCGGCGCGATGGTGGTGCTTTACGCGTTGTTCCTGCGCATGCAGGTCGGGCCGCACAGTTACTTTTTCAGTTACAGCTACCCGGAAAAGCGCCGCAAGAAGGAGCCCCCGGAAGAAGAGCCGGCACCGGTCAACCTGACGTTGTCCATTAGTATTCTGGTGTTCGGGGTGGTTGTGATTGGCGCATTGGCCGAAGTGATGTCCAAGACCCTGGATCTGGGGCTGGAAGGATCAGGTGCACCGCCAGTGATTACGGCGATCCTGGTGGCGGCGATCTCCGCGGCGCCGGAGATTATGACGGCGTTGCGCGCGGCGTTGGCCAACCGCATGCAGTCAGTGGTCAACATCGCGTTGGGCGCGTCGCTGTCGACAGTCATCCTGACGGTGCCGGTGATGGAAGCGATGGCGCTCTACACCGGCCAGCCCTTCCAGATGGCCATGACCCCGGTGCAGACCGTGATGATCTTCATCACCCTGATCGTCAGTGCGATCAACCTCAACGATGGCGAAACCAATGCCATCGAGGGGATGACGCACTTTGTGCTGTTTGCGACGTTCATCATGTTGTCGTTGCTGGGGCTCTGAAAACACCACAAACCCCTGTGGGAGCGAGCAAGCCCGCTCCCACATTGGATCAGTGTTGTGTCAGGTACCCGCGATCAACTGCCGGGCCGCCTGGCTGTGATCGGCAATCAACCCCTTCAAATCCAGCCCCTCGACCTGCCCGTCAATCACTCGCCACTTGCCACCCACCATCACTCGATCCGCCCGGTCCGCGCCGCACAACAGCAGTGCCGACACCGGGTCGTGGCTGCCGGAGAATCGCAGCTCATCGAGCTTGAACAGCGCCAGGTCAGCCTGCTTGCCTACTGCCAATTCGCCAATGTCGCTGCGACCGAGCAACTGCGCCGATCCCTTGGTGGCCCAGCCCAGCACGCGTTCCGGGGTGATCTTCTCGGCGCCGTAGCGCAGGCGCTGGATGTACAGAGCCTGACGTGCTTCGAGGATCATGTTCGACGCGTCGTTGGAAGCCGAGCCATCCACACCCAGGCCCAGCGGCGCGCCGGCGTCGGTCAGTTCGATACTGGGACAGATGCCTGAAGCCAGGCGCATGTTCGAACTCGGGCAATGGCAGATGCCGGTGCCGGCCGCGCCGAGGCGGGTGATTTCGTCGGGGTTGAAGTGGATGCCGTGGGCCAGCCAGGTACGCGGGCCGAGCCAGCCGACGCTGTCCAGGTAATCCACGGTTCGCAGGCCGAAGCGTTGCAGGCAGAAGTCTTCTTCATCAAGGGTTTCCGCCAGATGCGTGTGCAGGCGCACATCGAGTTTGTTGGCCAGTTCGGCGCTGGCGGACATGATTTCTGGCGTCACCGAAAACGGCGAGCAAGGCGCCAGGGCGATCTGGATTTGCGCGCCGTCACCGCGTTCGTGGTATTCGGCGATCAAGCGCTGACTGTCGTCGAGAATCACCTGGCCTTCCTGTACGGTCTGTTGCGGTGGCAGCCCGCCGTCCTTTTCGCCGAGGCTCATCGAACCGCGGGTCAACATGGCGCGCATGCCCAGTTCGCGAACGCTCTCGACTTGCACGTCGATGGCGTTTTCCAGGCCTTGTGGAAACAGATAATGGTGGTCGGCTGCCGTGGTGCAACCGGACAGCAGCAACTCGGCCAACGCGACTTTGCTGGCGAGGGCGAGTTTTTCAGGGGTCAAGCGTGCCCAGACCGGGTACAGGGTTTTCAGCCACGGGAACAACGGCTGGTTGACCACCGGCGCCCAGGCGCGGGTCAGGGTCTGATAGAAGTGATGGTGGGTGTTGATCAGCCCCGGCAGGATTACATGCTCGCGGGCATCGAAGACTTCATTGCAAGGTGTGGAGGGCAGCTGGCCCAGGCTGAGCACTTCGACGATCACACCGTCTTGCAGCACCAGGCCGCCACGGGCATCGAGACCATTGGCCGTGAAAATGGCGAGGGGATTTTTTAACCAGGTACGGGTCGCAGGCATGTTGGCCGGCTCCTCTGAAAGTTGGGTTCAGGGTTGCCAGCTCAGTGTTGCCCTGTCTGCTGATCCAGGGTCGCCGGGGAGGCGAGGTGCGAAGTGTCGAACAAAATCGCGTTACGGGCAAGCTTCGCCCGACAAGGCGACGAACAACCCTGTGGGAGCGGGCTTGCCCGCGAAAGCGGTGTGACAGACACATTTTCGTTGGATGTGCCGCCGTCATCGCGGGCAAGCCCGCTCCCACAGTGGACGGTGGGGTTACCAGGGAATAGTCTCACCCCGATAATTCACAAAATGATGCCCGCCCTTGCCGACATAGGCATTCACCTGCTCGACCAATCCGCGCGTACTCGTTTCCACATCGATATCGGCGCCTTCACCGCCCATGTCGGTTTTCACCCAGCCCGGGTGCAGCGACAGCACAGTGAGTTTTTGCTCGCCCAATTGCGTGACGAAGCTATTGGTCATGGAGTTCAGTGCGGCTTTGCTGGCCTTGTACAACGCCAGTTCCGGTGCGTCGGGCATGGTTACGCTGCCGAGTACCGAACTCATGAACGCCAGCACACCGGTGTCTGGACGAATCTGGCTGACGAAGCGCTGGGCCAGGTTGATCGGTGCCACGGCGTTGGTGAAAAACAGCTGCCCGACTTCGGCCAGCGTCGCACCGCCCGGTGTCTGCACGTCTGGCCCCTTGACCCCGGCATTGACGAACAGCAGGTCGAACACTTCGCCCTTGAGTTGCTGACTCAAGGCGATCACCGCCTGCTGATCGTCCATGTCGAGTTTCTCGACCCGCACTTTACCCAGAGCCTGCAAGGCTTCGGCGTTTTGCGGATTGCGCACGGTGGCGGTGACTTGCCAGCCGTCGGCCAGCAGGGTTTTCACCAGACCGAGGCCGAGCCCCCGGGAGGCACCGATGATGAGTGCGTTTTTTGCCGTGGACATGTGTGCTTCCTTGATAGTTGAGAATCACGGATTCAGTGGACAGCGTTGGCCAAGACGTTGCTGCAATTCGTCTCGCAGCGTACTCAGTTCGGCCATGCGGTTTTCGATCAGCTTGAGCTTGTCTTGCAGCAACTGTGTGACCGCGCTGTCCGGATCGGGCGACTGCCATAACGCAGCGACGTTATGACCGATCTCACCCAAGGTAAAGCCCAATCGTTGGGCCGTCTTGATGTACAGCACCAGTTGCACGGTGTCGGCCGGGTAATCGCGATAACCGTTGGCGCTGCGTTGCGCTGCGATCAATCCGCGTTGTTCGTAGAAGCGCAGCGTGTCGCGACTGACTTCGCTGGCCCGGGCTAATTCACCGATGCGCATCATGACATCTCGAGAGGGCTTGACCCTGGAGCATACTCCAGGCTTTAGCCTTGTTGCTCCCTGAATTGATGGAGCAAGGTCAATGTGGACTACAACGCAATATCGTCAACTGGTGCGCGGCAGTGCGTGGTACGACTTGATCGTCACGGCTGCGTTTGCCACGCCGTGGAGCTTTGCTGCGGTACACGGGCTTTTGTTGAGTCTGAGCCAGGCTTTCAACCTGCCCGGCGAGCTGCCACCGTTCGAGCCGGTGCACATGCTGATGGCGAATTTGCTGGGGTCGATTGTTTGCGTGTGGGCGGTGCTGCGTATTCGTGATCCGCAGCAGGTGTATGGGCGGTATGACGCGGTGGCGAGGTTCTTGTTTGCGGCTTGGCAGGTTTATGCACTGGCTCATGGTGCGAGTTGGCTTTTGGCGATCTTCCTGTTCTTTGAGTTGGCGTGGGGAGTTGTTCAAATATTGCCGGTGAAGAAGCTATCCAAATCAGGGCTGGCACCACTTGAGGGCAAGGCTGACGGGCGGGCTTCAGATGTGCTCAATATAAGCTGATCAAAAAATGAGCAACCTATGGCGGGCCATGCCGGATAGGGTGTCGAGAGACCCATGAACGGGTTATCCACAGATTGCTCCACAGTATTTGTGCGCAAGCGCAAAAGTCGGGCATAAGCGCAAGGCGGCTATCTTCTAAAGGTGATAAACCGCTCTAAGTCTATGTTTTTTCGTGAATTTTATCTTTTTGATGGCGATTTGGACGAAAAGTGAGCAAAGCCCGCAAAGCCGCATGACAGAAGGGTTACAGCGGTATGTGCTCAGGTTATCCACAGCCGGGTGCACAGCAGATGTGGGCAACTGTCAGATGTATCGACAATGGGAATGCCCCAAAAGATCGCAGCCATGCAGAGCAGCGAAGGCTGCGATCTTCAAATCTTTAACGCACCAGCAAAATCCGCCCGCGGCTCAAATCGGCGAGGTGCGATTGCAACGTGGCGATCTGCTCCTCACCGACCGCCAACTGCAACTCAACGCCATTGGCCGTGAAATCCTCTTGAACGATCAGTCCTCCGAGTTCCGCGACCCTCAGTTTGACCAACGCAAGTTCGCCAAACGCGCAGGCACAACGTAGCGGTACCCGACTGATCAACTCGATCTTCGGCGCCGCTTGCAGGCATTTGTTGGCGCCACCGCCATAGGCCCGGGCGAGTCCGCCGGTGCCCAGTTGAATGCCGCCATACCAGCGAATCACCAACACCGCGACCTGATCGCAATCCTGCGCGTCGATCGCTGCCAGTATCGGCCGGCCAGCAGTGCCCCCCGGTTCGCCGTCATCGGTGCTGCGGTACTGATCACCGAGCTTCCACGCCCAGCAATTGTGCGTGGCGTTCAGGTCGCTGTGCTGTTCGATGAACGCCTGGGCTTCAGCGGGGCTGCCGATTGGCGCGGCGAAGGTAATGAAGCGGCTTTTGCGGATCTCTTCGCGGTATTCGCAAAAGCCACTGAGGGTAAAAGGCATAAGCGTCTTAAATGGTTGGCTTCAGGCCGCAGCCTTTGAGAATGATGTGGATCAGGTTGTTGCCGGCGTCTTCCATATCCTGCTTGGTCAACTTGGAGCGACCGGTGACACGGCAGATCTGCGTAGCGAAGTCGGCGTAATGCTGGGTGCTGCCCCACAGCAGGAAGATCAGGTTGACCGGATCGACCGGGTCCATTTTGCCAGCGTCGATCCATGCTTGAAACACCGCGGCCCGGCCCTGGAACCAGGCGCGGTAGTCCTGATTGAAATACTCGGTCAGGCATTCGCCACCGCTGATGACCTCCATGGCGAAGATTCGCGAGGCTTGTGGCTGGCGTCGTGAAAACTCCATCTTGGCGCGGATGTAGCGGGTCAACGCTTCGGCCGGATCGTCCTCGGCAGTCAGGGTGTTGAAGGTGCTGTCCCACAACTCGATGATGTTGCTCAACACCGCCACGTACAAACCGAGCTTGTTGGTGAAGTAGTAATGCAGGTTTGCTTTTGGCAACCCGGCATTCAGGGCGATGGTGTTCATGCTGGTGCCTTTGAACCCGTGACGGGCGAACTCGTCTTCGGCGGCTTTGATGATGGTCTCTTCGTTCTTCTGACGAATTCGGCTGGCGGGTTTGCCGCCGTGAGCTGGGACTTCAAAGGTCATAGGCACTTCCGGTCAGGTGGGTGGGTGCGGCCAGTGCGTTGATAGCGCACCCATAAGTTACACACAAGTCCTGAGACGATAATTCCAGGACTGCCACCCTACAGGTACGGTGCTGTCAGCGCGTTGCCGCCAGGCTCTCGAGAAAACTTTCCAGCACCAGATGAGGGCGGCGGCCCTTGCGCGTGACCGAGGCGAGGCTCAAGTCATAGAAGCGCGCCTGTGGTTTCAGCGCACGCAATCGACCCTGTTGCACCCAGAGGCTGGCGTAATGATCCGGCAGATACCCGATGTAGCGCCCGGTCAGGATCAGGAAGGCCATGCCTTCACGGTCCGACGCACTGGCGGTGCAATTGAGCGCCTGGTAGTGGGCCTGGATGTCCGCTGGCAAACGGAAGGTCGGTGCGATGGCGTCCTGACGGTTGAGGCGCGCATCGTCCAGTTGCTTGTCATCGACATAAAACAGCGGGTGGCCAACCGCGCAATACAGCAGCGAGCGTTCACTGTAGAGCGGTTGATATTCCAGCCCCGACAGCGCACTCGCCTGCGGTACCACGCCGACGTGCAAGCGACCGTCGAGCACGCCTTGCTCCACTTCGTTGGGGGCGATCATGCGGATCTGGATCTGCACGTCCGGCCCGCGCTCCTTCAATTGCGCCAGGGCATGGGTAATGCGCATGTGGGGCAGGGTGACCAGGTTATCGGTGAGTCCGATGGTCAGTTCTCCCCGCAAGTGCTGGTGCAGGCCATTGACCTCGGTACGGAAACTTTCCAGCGCACTCAATAGCTGCAGAGCCGATTGATAAACCTCGCGGCCTTCTTCGGTCAGGGAAAAGCCGGCGCGGCCACGTTGGCACAGGCGCAAACCGAGGCGCTGCTCCAGATCGCTCATCTGTTGGCTGATCGCCGAGCGGCCAATGCCAAGCACGCTTTCGGCTGCAGAAAAACCACCGCATTCGACCACGCTGCGAAAAATCCGTAGCAGGCGTATGTCGAAGTCGCTGACTTGCGCCAGTGGATCGGGGCGGCGGCTGCTCATGGTTGTTACTCGATAGTTTAGTGGAAAGCCGACTAAAGGTTACAAAAGTTGAATTTCACCGACTTTATCCCCGTGGCAATTTAGCTGCAACACCGGTTTTCAATCCCTACGCCGCTTATTGTCTTGCGAGGTTTCCCGATGAACTTGCCTGAAAACGCCCCGACTTCCCTGGCCAGCCAGCTCAAGCTCGACGCGCACTGGATGCCATACACCGCCAACCGTAACTTTCAGCGCGATCCGCGTTTGATTGTGGGCGCCGAAGGCAGCTGGCTGATCGACGACAAGGGCCGCAAAGTCTATGACTCGCTGTCGGGTCTGTGGACTTGCGGCGCCGGGCACACCCGTAAGGAAATTCAAGAGGCGGTGGCCAAGCAGCTGGGCACCCTCGACTACTCGCCAGGCTTCCAGTACGGTCACCCACTGTCCTTCCAGCTGGCAGAAAAAATCACTGACCTGACCCCGGGCAACCTGAACCACGTGTTCTTCACCGACTCCGGCTCCGAGTGTGCCGACACGGCCGTGAAGATGGTGCGTGCCTACTGGCGCCTCAAAGGCCAGTCGACCAAGACCAAGATGATCGGTCGCGCCCGTGGCTACCACGGCGTGAACATCGCCGGCACCAGCCTCGGTGGCGTCAATGGCAACCGCAAGCTGTTCGGTCAGGCGATGATGGACGTCGATCACCTGCCGCACACATTGCTGGCGAGCAACGCTTACTCGCGCGGCATGCCGGAGCAGGGCGGTATCGCACTCGCCGATGAGCTGCTCAAACTGATCGAACTGCACGATGCTTCCAACATCGCCGCCGTGTTCGTCGAGCCATTGGCCGGTTCCGCTGGCGTGCTGGTTCCGCCACAGGGTTACCTCAAGCGTCTGCGCGAGATCTGCGATCAGCACAACATCCTGCTGGTGTTCGACGAAGTAATCACCGGCTTCGGCCGTACTGGCACTATGTTCGGTGCCACAACCTTCGGTGTGACCCCGGACCTGATGTGCATCGCCAAGCAAGTCACCAATGGCGCGATCCCGATGGGCGCGGTGATTGCCAGCTCCGAGATCTACCAGACCTTCATGAACCAGGCGACGCCTGAGTACGCGGTGGAATTCCCTCACGGCTATACCTATTCCGCCCACCCGGTGGCGTGCGCCGCGGGCCTGGCAGCACTCGACCTGCTGCAAAAGGAAAACCTGGTACAGAGCGTGGCCGAAGTCGCACCGCATTTCGAAAATGCGCTGCATGGCTTGAAAGGCACAAAAAACATCATCGACATCCGCAACTATGGCCTGGCCGGTGCCATCCAGATCGCACCGCGTGACGGCGATGCCATCGTGCGTCCATTCGAAGCGGGCATGGCGCTGTGGAAAGCCGGGTTCTACGTGCGCTTCGGCGGTGACACCCTGCAGTTCGGCCCAACCTTCAACAGCAAGCCACAAGACCTTGATCGTCTGTTCGACGCGGTCGGCGAAGTGCTGAGCAAGATCGACTGATTTCTCCCTCTATATAGATGCAAACGACAGGCGCCCTGAAGCGGCGCCTGTGGACAACTTTTTCAGGAGCTTCCATGAGCGTTATTCCGCATTTGATCAATGGTGAGCTGGTTACCGAAACCGGTCGCAGCACTGACGTGTTCAACCCGTCCACGGGCCAGGCTATCCACAAGCTGCCGCTGGCCAGCCGCGAAACCATTCAACAAGCCATCGATGCTGCCAAAGCCGCGTTCCCGGCCTGGCGTAACACACCAGCGGCCAAGCGTGCCCAAGTGATGTTCCGTTTCAAGCAGCTGCTGGAGCAAAACGAATCGCGTATTGCCCAACTGATCAGCGAAGAGCACGGCAAGACCCTGGAAGACGCTGCCGGCGAATTGAAGCGTGGTATCGAGAACGTTGAATTCGCTTGCGCTGCACCGGAAATCCTCAAGGGCGAATACAGCCGTAACGTCGGCCCGAACATCGATGCCTGGTCGGACTTCCAGCCACTGGGTGTAGTGGCCGGTATTACACCGTTCAAC
Organism: Pseudomonas sp. SDO5532_S415; assembly: GCF_054071155.1. Taxonomy (NCBI): domain Bacteria; kingdom Pseudomonadati; phylum Pseudomonadota; class Gammaproteobacteria; order Pseudomonadales; family Pseudomonadaceae; genus Pseudomonas; species Pseudomonas sp. SDO5532_S415. The sequence goes on from NZ_JBSVWS010000095.1 coordinate 22,393, forward strand.
TTCCCGGCCATGGTGCCGCTGTGGATGTATCCCTTGGCGATCGTGTGCGGCAACTGCTTCATCCTCAAGCCGTCCGAGCGTGATCCGAGCTCGACATTGCTGATTGCGCAACTGCTGCTGGAAGCCGGTCTGCCGAAAGGTGTGCTGAGCGTGGTTCACGGAGACAAGGCTGCAGTGGATGCGCTGATCGAAGCCCCGGAAGTCAAAGCCCTGAGTTTCGTGGGTTCGACACCGATTGCCGAATACATCTACGCCGAAGGCACCAAGCGTGGCAAGCGTGTCCAGGCACTGGGCGGGGCGAAGAACCATGCGGTGCTGATGCCGGATGCGGATCTGGATAATGCCGTCAGTGCACTGATGGGCGCCGCTTACGGTTCCTGCGGGGAGCGCTGCATGGCAATCTCGGTGGCTGTCTGCGTGGGTGATCAAGTTGCCGATGCGCTGGTGGCCAAGCTGACGCCGCAGATCAAGGCGCTGAAAATCGGCGCGGGCACTTCGTGCGGTCTGGACATGGGGCCTCTGGTCACCGGCCAGGCGCGAGACAAGGTCAGCGGTTACGTCGAAGACGGCGTAGCGGCGGGCGCGACGCTGGTAGTGGACGGTCGTGGCCTGAGCGTAGCCGGTCACGAAAATGGCTTCTTCCTCGGTGGCTGCCTGTTCGACAACGTCACGCCAGAGATGCGCATCTATAAGGAAGAGATCTTCGGGCCGGTATTGTGCGTTGTCCGGGTTAACAGCCTGGAAGAGGCGATGCAACTGATCAACGATCATGAATATGGCAACGGCACCTGCATCTTCACCCGCGATGGGGAAGCGGCGCGGTTGTTCTGCGATGAGATTGAAGTCGGTATGGTCGGTGTCAACGTGCCGTTGCCAGTCCCGGTGGCTTATCACAGCTTCGGCGGTTGGAAGCGCTCGTTGTTTGGTGACCTGCATGCTTATGGTCCGGATGGCGTGCGTTTCTACACCCGCCGCAAAGCCATCACCCAGCGCTGGCCACAGCGCGCGAGTCATGAAGCGTCGCAGTTCGCGTTCCCTAGCTTGTAATTAGAAGGGAAGAAGGCCGGCCTCTTTAGGCCGGCCTTCGCGTTTTTGGGGCTTTTTTGACCTATGTGACAGATTTATGAAAATAGCTGTTGACGGCAGATCTCAGGTGTCTATAATTCGCCCCACTTCCGGCGCAGTCGAAGCGGAAAACTCCTTGGTAAACAATGAGTTACGCAGTTTTCGGCAGCGGGTTGCTTC